>CALCXL010000697.1 GCA_937907595.1 uncultured Pseudomonadota bacterium | reverse complement strand
CCTCCTGCGACGACGTCTACTGCGGCGAACCCCTCGTCCGGCTGGGCACCGGCGGCGCGGAGTTCGTGTCCCTGGCCGACGGCGCCGACGTCGACGTCTACCTGGGGCCCCAGGGCGGCTACCACGTGTTCCTGTCGGCGGAGATGGAGCGGCTGTGCCCCATCGTCTTCCTGCAGACGACAGTGGACGTGTACGTCGACGGGCAGCGCCACACGATCTTCGATCAGACCCGCCACGTGCAGGCGGTGCGGCCCACGCCCAACCTGTCGTCGGCGCAGCAGTACTGGGGGATTCAGGCCGTGGTCCCCTGCAACCTGTACCCCGACGACCCCGACCACGACGTGCCCTGCGGCACGTTCCGCAGCCGGCTGGGCCACATCGAGGACTTCGAGATGACCGTGACGCTGCGCGCCGAGGACCACGACGGCCGCGCCTCCACGGAGATCAAGACGCTGCAGCCGGTTTGCTGCGAGGAGTAGGGGGGCCGGGTCGCTCGCGGGCGGACCTCAGCGCACCACCAGGTAGCCCTCGCTCTGCTTGCCGACCGTCTCGCTGATCACGTAGACGCCGGGCTCCAGGACCACGTCCCAGTCCTCCTGCACCCCGCCGTTGATCGGCCCGCGCACCGCCTGCGGCAGCCGATGCACCGAGCTCCCCCGCCCCCGGATCCACAGGGCCACCGCCTCGTCCCGCAGGTCGTGGCCGTGGTCGTCGACCGTGGCGCCGTCGGCCTCGTTGGTGACCATGAAGGTGTGTTCGCCCGCGGGCAGCAGCGCCACCTGCCCCTCCAGGTCGGCCAGGTGGCCGTCGATCACGCGGAGGACCCACTGGCCCTCGCGGCGGGGCACGTCGTCCTGGATGGGCAGCGGGGGGAGGGGCAGGTCGATGGGCTTCCGCGTCGCCAGGTCGACGGTGGGCGCGTCGCAGCCCGCTGAGGCCAGGAGCAGGGCCCCGATGAGGACGGCGGCCTTCACTGAAGCGGGTGCGCCTTCATCGCGTCGGCCAGGCGTTGCAGCAGGGTGCGGCGGGGGTCGTCGGCGCGCACGATCAGGCGGAACCAGTCGTGGGCCGGCTCCACGTCGGGCAGCAGGCGCCGCAGGGAGCCGTCGGCCAGGTCGCCGCGCACCAGGTACTTCGGCAAGACGGCCACGCCCTCGCCGGCCAGGACCACGGTGTGGATGGCGGCGACGGTGCCCATGTACCGCACGTTGGCCAGCCGCAGCCCATCGTCGGCCTGGGGCGACTCCCGCCAGTAGCTCAGCAGCGGCAGGTCGGGGCTGATGTCCACCAGGACGTGGCTGGCCAGGTCCGCCTGGCTGTCCAGGGGCTGGCGCTCCAGCAGGGAGGGGGCGCCGCAGAGCACGTAGTCCTCCCGGTGCACGCGCAGGCCCTCCACCCGGGGGTCGGTGATGCGGCGGGAGCTGATGGCGCAGTCGATCCCCTGGGTGCGCACGCGGAGCTCCAGGTCGGGCCCGCTGCCGAAGTACAGGTGGAAGGTCACGCCGGGGAACTGCTCGCGCAGGGCCGGCAGCATGGGCGCCACCCAGGAGAGGCCGAGCTCGTGCCGGGTGCCCAGCCACAGCTCCATGGCGACGGGGCCCAGGTCGCCGCGGGCGGCCCGGCTGCACTCCCAGGCCGTCTCCAGCGTCGCGCGGGCCTGGGGGAGCAGGGAGAGGCCGGCCTCGGTCAGCTCCACCTTGCGGGTGGTGCGGTGGAAGAGGCGCACTTCCAGCTGTTCTTCCAGCTTCTGGATGCGCTGGCCCAGGGCCGCCGGGGTCAGGCCGACGGCGCGCGAGGCGGCGCGAAAGTTGAGCGTGCGCGCCGCCTCCACGAAGCAGCGCAGCGACTCCAGATCGGGCAGGGGACCTCGGTGCACGGCCAACAGGTTAGCCGGCCCTGGCGCCGGACGGACCCTGCCGCCAGAATGGGCCGCCGTGCGCCTGCTCATCCTCCTGTTGATCCTCGTCGTGCCCTCCCTGGCGGGGGCGCAGCCTCTGGCGGTCGACTCGTCGCGGTCCAGCGCGCTGCGGCCGCGGTTGGATCCCCCCAAGCCCGCGTGCGGCGACTCGGGCAAGGCCGGCGCCATCGCCCACCTGGCCGCCGATCAAGCAGCGCTGGGCGAGCCGAACCCACCCTGGCGCCGCATGCTGGACGCAGGACGGGGAGGCTGCGACGCCGTGGCCGCGTGGCTGACCGACGGGGCCCCGGGCGCCGGCGACGGGCAGGTCGAGAAGGCCACCGTCGCGCTGGTGGCGCGGGCCGACGGTGCGCAACTGGAGCAGCTCTGGGGCAGCTTCGGCGCCCGCAGCGACGCCGTGGACGCCGCCCTGGTCACCGCCCTGGGCGCCCGGCTGGTCGCTTTGGCCCCGGGGCCCGCCCACGCCATCGCGCAGCATCCTTCGGCCACCGTGCGCCGCGCTGCCTTGCCCCTGATCGTGGGCCACCACTCGGTGGGGCGCTGGGAGACGGTCTACGGCCGACCCATCTGGCGGGAGTCGTCGCTGCACGTGGCCCCGGAGCCGCCCTCGACGGCGCACCTGGAGGCCGCGCGGGCGATCCTGCAGGAGGGGCGGGGGAAGGGAGCCACCGCGGCGCAGTTCGCCGATCTGGCCGGTCGCCTGCTGGAGGAGGGCGCGCCCGGCGCGGACCGCTGGGTGCCCCTGCTGCTGCCGATGGTGGAGCTGGCCGGCAAGGCCGATCAGCCCACCGCCAACGTCGCCGCCCGGGCCATCGCCTGGGGCGCCGTGGACGCGGCCAGCCCCCTGGAGGTCCTGCTGGGCGATCGCCGCCGGGAGGCGCTGTCCTACTACCTGGACGGCCTGGCCGCCCGGCTGCGGGCGAAGGACGACCTGGAGGCCACGCTCAGCGCCCTGGCCCGGGTGGCGGAGGCGGAGCTTGGTGCCCCGTCGGAGCGAGCGCGGAAGATGCACAGCACCTGGAGCCGCAAGCGCGCCTGATCGGCCCTGGGGCTCCGCCGGATCGGGCCCGGCGGGCTCGATCGACGCGTCCCCCCGTCCCCAACGGGCGCCCACGCCGCCCCCGACCGATGCGAACCCCCTGCAAGGGCTTCGTCAAGGATCATCCCGCCCGCTTCGCGCGAGCGGCGCTGTGATACCTTCCCGCGCTGTGCGTTGGCCCTGGTTCACCCTCCTGCTGATCCTGCTCGCCGCGCCTTCGGCCGCCGCTGTCGACCTCGATGAGGCCGCCATGCTGGAGCCGGAGGCCCTGGCGGAGCGTCTGGGCATCGTGGGCACCCCCGAAGCGGTGGTCCTGGTCGTCGCCGATCAGGACCTGGATCGCCTGATCATCGGCCTGCGTGAGGTCGTGCTCGCCCCCCTGAAGGACGGCACCCGCTTCCTGCGGCTGGTGCGCGGCCAGGTCGACGGCATCCTGCCCCTGCGCGTGGAGCGCGGGGACCTGCTCTGGGAGGGCGACCTGCGCACCCTGGCGGGCACCGTGACGGTCTTCGACGCCGGCGCCGCCCTCGCCTCTCCCGAGGCCCGCGGCCTGGCCCGCGATCGCGCCCTGCGCGGCTTCGACCTCTTCGCCTTCTTCGCCGAGCTGGACGCGCTGCCCGGCGTCGACGAGCGCCGCGCCCACTGCGACGCGGCCCGCCAGTCCATGCCCCCCGGCCCCGACCGCGGGCTGGTGGTGCAGGCCTGCGCCAACGTCGCCACCATGGTCGTGCCGCCCCGCATGGAGGCGGTGGCCTCCCCGGACTCCTCCGAAGACGACGAAGGCGACGAGGACGAGGAGGACGACGCCGAAGCCTCGGTGCCCGCCCAGGCCCTCGCCCCTGCGCCGGCGGCCCGCAACCCCGTGCTGCATCGCCGCGACGGCATCACCCGCAGGATCCCCCGGGGCACCTGGCCCCGGCTGGGCGCGCTTGCCGGCGGCTTCGTGCTGGCGGGGGGCATGACCGGGCGGGCCTTCGAGCTGGAGATGTCGGCCGAGCGCTCCTACGCCCGGGCCCGCGACGCCGAGCAGGTGGGCGACGACTTCCTGGTCTCGCAGTACCTCTTCGACACCAAGAAGTTCGACGCCCACCGGGACGCCGCCATCGCCACGGCGTCGGCGGGTCTGATCACGTCGGTGGCCATGATGATCTGGCAGGGGATCGAGCAGCGGCTCTTCGCCCGGGCCAAGGGGGCGTCGGGAGCGACGGTGGCGATCGTGCCCCTGGAGGGCGGCGCGGCCCTGGCCTTCTCCCTGGAGCTGGATCGATGAAGGCGCCCTGGCTCCTCCCGCTGCTCCTGGCCCCCCTGGGCTGCGACGCGGCCTTCGACTACGCCCTGGAGGTCGCGGGACGCCCCGATCCGCACGCCCTGCTGGACTGCGGCTTCGACGCCGTGGGCGACGGATGGGAGCAGGTCGACTGCAGCCCGGTGATGGCCGCCAACCAGCGCGCGGCGGGGGCCTGGGAGGCCGGCTCGCTGGGCACCTTCGACGTGGAGCAGGTGGAGATCTTCGGGGCTCCCTTCTTCCAGATGTGGTACTCGGGCGCCGCCGTGGACGCCCCGGGGCACGACATCGGCACGGCCGCCTCCTGGAACGGCGTCGACTGGACCCGCCACCCCTGGAACCCGGTGGTGCGGCGGGGCCCCACCCAGTCCTTCGACCGCGACGACGCCAGCGTGGCCTGCGTCGCCTACGACAGCCAGTTGGCCATCTTCCACCTCTGGTACGAGGGCTCCAACGGCACCGGCGCGGGCACCCTCTTGGGCCACGCCACGTCCACCGACGGCGTCTTCTGGACCGCGGACCTGCTCAACCCCATCAACCCCCTGGCCGGCTCGGGCTCCCGCCTCAACCGCGTGTCCTCCTGCGACGCGGTCTACTCCGACGGCGGCCTGCACCTGTGGGCCAGCGGCCTGCGCATCCCGTCGGGCCAGTTCAGCACCCCGGCCGAGGCCGTGGACAAGGCGCAGTACGTCATCGCGCACCTGCGCACGGAGGACGGAACCTTCTTCGACGTGACCGACGCCCTGGTCCTGGAGCCCCGCGTGCCCGAGGAGGACGCCGGCAACGACCACCCGCTGCAGGACGCCTTCGACGCGCAGGGCGTGCACCACCCCACCGTCTTCGCCTACGGCGATCCCGACGAGCCCCGCTGGTGGATGCTGTACAGCGGCTACGAGGACATGACCGTGGAGACCAACCCCGTCAGCCCCGGCGTGGTGGCGCTGCCCACCGCGACCCGCATCGGCCTGGCGACCTCGGAGGAGGCGGCGTCGGGCTGGGAGCGCGTGCACACGGTGCCCCTGCCCCTGGACTTCTCGGGGGAGGACCGGGCCGACGGCGCCCGCGCGTCGTACATCAACGGCCGGCTGTACACCTTCTTCAGCGACGCCATGCCCGACCCCATCGACGGCCGCCTCATCCCCGGCATCGGCCTGGCGGTCTCCCCCTTCCCGCCCGGCGAGGAGGCCGCCGAATGATCCGCTGGATCCCCTGCCTGCTCGCCCTGGCGCTCGTCGGCTGCAACACCACCAGCCGCCGCTGCGAGAGCGTCTGCGTGGAGTTCATGTCCACCTGCGGCTGGACCGCCTGGCCCGACGTCGACGCCTGCAAGGCCGGCTGCGAGGACGACCTGTACCGGCGCACCGACGCTGAGGAGGTCCTGGACTGCTACGAGGCCGCCGTGGCGCCCCTGCCCGAGGAGGCGGCCGAGGCGCTGGTGACCCGCGCGTTGACCGAGGGCATCTTCGCCGCCCAGGAGGACGCCGGCACCTTCAGCTACATCGCCGAAGTCGAGCGCTACGTCGGCGCCTCGCAGTGCGATGTCTTCGCCGCGGTGCAGTGCAAGGTCCTGGCCGTGCAGCAGCCGATCGTCACGCCGCTGCTCGCCGACTAGCCCGTCCCGCCGAGCCGCCGCGCCCGCGATCGCAAAGTCCGATCGCGAATCGATTCAAGTCGGGCGCACCCCTTCCGATGAAGGTCAGTGGAGCTGGAAGGAACCTCACATGGCCGTTTCAATCCTCGAAACCGCAGCTGCAGAAGCTGCTGCCTCCCTCCCCGAACGCCCCCGATCGGGGCGGGAGCTGCGCGCTGCCCCCCGGGTCAGCTGCCGGTTCCCCGCCGACGTCGCGGTGCACGGGGTTCAACGCAACACATCGGTGGTGGACCTGTCGGCCACCGGCTGCGCGGTCGCCTGGGGGGCCGAGGTGGAGTTGGGGGAGGTCTTCGACGTCAGCTTCAAGCTGCCCGACGCCGACTCCAGCGACGTGGTCTGCGTGGGCCTGGTGCGCAGCGTGCGCAGCACGGAGATGGGGCGCGTCGTCGGCCTGGAGTTCCACAACCTCCCCTCGCCGGGCCGCCGCGCTGTGGCCGCCTTCATGCGCGCGTCGCTGTCGGGGGAGGCGCCGAGCGAGGCACGCCGCCACTGGTCCACCGGGCCGGATCTGGGCGCCGCGCAGCTGGTGCCGGCGGAGGAGAAGGCGCGCCCCGTGCTGCGCTGGGCCCCTGGCTTCCTGGACCTCTACTGCGAGGTCGCCCGCCACATCGCCGAGACGGAGATGATCTTCGTGCCCTCCCAGGACACCGGGCTGGGCGAAGGCGAGCGCCTCTATCTGGAGCTGGTGGCGCCCTCCAGCCACGCGATCTTCCGCCTGCTGGCCGAGGTCGTGTGGGCGGCGGGGGAGGGCGGCGACGAGGAGTCGGGCGTCGGCCTGCGCATCGCCGGCCTGTCGGCCATGGACCGCTTCCTGCTCAAGGAGTCGGTGCGCTTCATGAACGAGGACTCGGACCGCTACCGGTAGCGCTCGGAACGGCGGGGCTACTCGCTCCAGCCCAGGGCGGCCAGGATCTCGCCCTGCACCGACTCGACCCACGCGTCGAAGTCGCCGTCGCTGGGCACCACCACCCGGATCTTCCCGTTCTTGAGCTTGTCGACCCCGCCCGGGTCCCTCGTTCCAAGGGGAATCTCGATCAGCTCGCGGTTGATCCCGCGGTCGTCCAGGATCTCCAGGATCTGCTCGATCTGCGGAAAGGTCACCATGTCGCGCATGCTCGTCCTCGCTCGGGGAGCGGGCCAGGGTAGTCGCTGGCGGCGGTGATTGCGCTTGCCCGGCCCGGGGGGAGCGGGTAAGAACCCGGCGCCTCGCACCCGTGGGGCCTGGATCGATCCATGAAGACGCTGCGCCCCCTGCTCCTGCTCATCGCGATGGCGACGCCGGCTCTTTTGCCGTCCTCGGCGTCCGCGCAGATGATCCCCCAATCGGTCGAGATCGACCTGATGGGCGGGTACTACTGGTTCCCCAGCAACGTCCAGAACTACAACAGCAGCGGCATCGTCGGCGGGCGCCTGGGCATCAACTTCACCCAGCACCTGGGCTTTGAGGCCACGGTCGGCTTCGTGCCCACCTCCACGATTCACGGCAACCGCACCGCCAACTACATCGCCCCCCACTTCGACCTGACGATCCACCTGACGCCCTGGCGCGTGGTGCCGTACCTGGCGGTGGGCGCGGGCTTTGAGTACTCGGCCATCAACGAGGTCTACGCCCAGGGCCCCGTGCCCGCCGAGTGCGACTGGAAGCGGGACCCCTACCTCACCGACGCGGAGATCGCGGACTCGGCCGGGGAAGGCAGCACCTGCGGCTTCTCCGTGGGCCACCTGCGGTACCGCAACGAGCACATCAACTTCGTGTTCGACGTGGGCGGCGGCGTCAAGTTCCTGATCTTCGAGCGCGGCGGCCTGCGCATCGACGGCCGCTACGTGCTGGGCCACGGCCCCGCCGGGGGGGACGAGCCCGGCCAGGAGTACGGCGTGCCCGCGGCCGTCGGCCCCGCCGGCGACAAGCAGCTGGCCTGGTTCAACACCTTCCACCACATCGAGCTCACGGGCGCCGTCTTCTTCCTCATCGGCGGCGGCCCGGGCAAGGACACGGACAAGGACGGCGTGCCCGACCGCGTGGACGACTGCCCGGAGGCGGCCGAGGACAAGGACGACTACCAGGACGAGGACGGCTGCCCGGATCGGGACAACGACGGCGACAGCGTGCTGGACGTCGACGACAAGTGCCCCCTGGAGCCCGAGGACCGGGACGGCTGGCTCGACGGCGACGGCTGCCCGGAGGACGACAACGACGGCGACGGCCTGCGCGACGGCGAGGACCGCTGCCCCGATCAGGCCGAGGACCGCGACGGCTTCCAGGACGGCGACGGCTGCCCGGACCCGGACAACGACGGCGACGGCATCGCCGACGAGCGCGACGGCTGCCCTCTGGAGCCCGAGGACAAGGACGGCTTCCGCGACGACGACGGCTGCCCCGAGCCGGACAACGACGGCGACGGCATCCTGGACCAGCACGACGAGTGCCCGAACGCGCCGGAGGAGGTCAACGGCATCGCCGACGACGACGGCTGCCCCGAGCAGGACAGCGACGGCGACGGCGTGTTCGACGGGCGGGATCGCTGCCCCACGGACTCCGAGGACCTGGACGGCTACCAGGACGAGGACGGCTGCCCGGACCCGGACAACGACTCCGACGGCATCCTGGACAACGTCGACATGTGCCCCATGAACCCCGAGGACGCCGACTCCTACGAGGACGGCGACGGCTGCCCCGACGCGGACAACGACGAGGACGGCATCCCCGACGACAAGGACACCTGCCCGAACAAGCCCGAGGACGACGACGGCTTCGACGACAACGACGGCTGCCCGGACCTGGACAACGACCAGGACGGCATCCTGGACGAGCAGGACCGCTGCCCGAACCACCCGGAGACGCTCAACGGCTTCGAGGACGAGGACGGCTGCCCCGACGAGATCCCCGAGGAGCTCAAGAAGTTCACGGGCACCATCGCGGACATCAAGTTCAAGGTGAACAGCGACGAGCTGCTGTCCTCCTCCTACGCCACGCTGAACCGGGCGGCCGACGTGCTGGCCCAGTTCCAGGCGGTGCGCATGGAGATCCAGGGCCATGCCAGCGCGGACGGCGACGACACCTACAACCTGCAGCTGAGCCAGCAGCGCGCGGAGTCGGTGCGGCGCTACCTCATCGGCCGGGGCATCGACCCCGATCGCCTCAGCGCGGTGGGCTACGGGGAGACCAAGCCCCTGTCCACCAACCGCACCGAGGACGGCCGCTCGGAGAACCGCCGGGTCGAGTTCCAGATCCGGCAGGACTGAGCCGCCGCGGGCTGCCCGCTCGGCCCCCCCTCAGCGCCCCCTCAGGCCACCTCCTCCACGGTGCGGACCAGGCCCGCCCCTTGCCGCCACATGGCGAGCAGGCCCAGGGGCACCAGCCAGAAGAGCGCCCCGAAGGTCGTGACCAGGGAGATGGCCAGGCCGGTCTCCGCCGCCACGCCGAAGGGGGCGAGCATGGCCATGGTCACGCCCTGCTCCACGCCCAGGCCGCCCGGCACGGTCACCACGGCGATGGAGAGCGTCACGGCGATCATCGTCAGCAGGGCTGCTTCGACGGAGGCGGCCTGGCCGAAGGCGAGCAGGGCGACCCAGGTGCAGCCGGCTTCGATCAGCCAGATCGTGAGGGTGGCCCCGAAGACCCGGGCGCTCACTGCGGGGCTGCGCAGGGCGGCCAGGCCGGTGCGGAAGCCGGTCAGGGCCTCCCCGAGGCGGCCGGGCAGCGGCTTGGCGGAGGGACGGGAGAGGATGAGCAGCACGGCCAGGCCCAGGGTGGCCACCCCGCCGAAGATCCGCGCGACCTGGGAGACCTCGTCGGGCAGGTGCGCGGGCAGGGGCGCGAAGAGCAGCAGGCCGCCCAACAGCGCCACGATCACCACCAGATCCACGGCGCGCTCCACCGCCAGCGTGCCCAACACCGGCGCGAAGCCGCGGCCTGAGCGGCGGCTGTAGAGCGCCGGTCGGGTCAGCTCGCCCAGGCGCGCGGGCAGGACCAGGTTGCCCAGCCAGCCGAAGAAGACCGAGTCGGCGATGAGCCATCGGTCCCGCGCGTCCCGGGACGGCGGCGGCAGGACCTCGGCAGCGGCCAGGAGCCATCGCCAGCGCAGGACGCGCAAGGCGAGCGCGCCGGTGTGCGTCAGGACCACCCCACAGACCCCCAGGGGGCTGGCCTGGCGCAGGGCACGGACCACGGCCTGGGGGTCGATGCGCGAGAAGAGGAAGGCCAGCAGGGCCCCGGAGAGGGCCAGGCCCGCCAGGACGCGGAGCCAGGGCGGAGCCGATGGGGGGCGGAGGGGCACCGCGCGCAGGCTCGCACGCCGTCGGGCGGGGGGGCAACTGCGCGGCGGCTGCGCGCGGTGCGGCTCACCGCGGTTGCCGCCTCGCCGAACCGCGGCCACAATCCGCCGTGCTCCGTCTCACCCACATCCGCAACAGCACCCTGCTGCTCGACTTCGACGGCTTCGTGGTGCTGACGGACCCCTGGTTCCTGCGCACCGTGGCCGGCCTGCCCGCCTTCGCGGCGCCGGGCCTGTCCCTGAAGCAGCTGCCGCCGGTGGATCTGGTCGCTGTCAGCCACTTTCACCCCGACCACTGGGCCGCCGCCAGCGCGAGCGAGCTGGCCCGGCGCAACCCCGGGCTGCGCTTCGTGGGGCCCGCGGGGGCGGAGGCTCGCTTCCGGCGGGCGGGGCTGCAGGGCGAGGACATGCCGGCGGGATCGGTGAGGCGCTTCGGGCCGGTGGACGTGACGTCGGTGGCCTGCGAGCACGCCCAGGCGGGGCCGCAGCAGGTGAACTTCGTGTTCCGCTGGCAGGGGCGGGGGGTCTACTTCGGCGGGGACAGCACCTTGAGCGAGCAGACCACGCGCTGCGGCCAGGAGCACGACGTGGACCTCGCCCTGCTGCCCGTGGGCGACGCCCGCCTCTGCGGCTGCGTGCAGGTGATGGGACCCCGAGACGCCGTGGAGGCAGGGCGGCGCCTGGGCGCTCGGTACTCGGTGCCGATCCACGAAGGCGGGCTGTGGCCCTCCCTGCCTCCGCTGTACAGCTCCCGCGGACGGGCGTCCGAGTTCGTCCAGCTGAGCCATCGCAGCCGGGGCGCGCCCCAGGCGATCCACCTGCGGCGCGGCGAGCGGGCCAGCTTCACGGTGGACGAGTCGATGTACCTGTACGGCAAGGAGATCGTGCGGGGAGGACAGGCCGACCGCTTCCGCTGGCTGGATCGGCTGGTCCCGGCCTGATCGCCACGCCGGCTGGATCGGGCCGACCGAACGCGATCAGCGCCCCGCGCGGCCGGCGGCCATCTTCACGGCGATGAGCCCGCCCTTCGCCAAACGCCGCACCTGCGCCCGCCGATCCCGCGCCCCGGCCAGGCGGCCCAGGCGGCTGCGCACGTAGCCCGGGCGCAGGTAGAAGCGGCGGAAGGCCAGGCGACGCAGGGCCTCGAGCTGATCGCGGCCCTCGAAGGCCTCGGGCGCCAGCATGTGCCCCCAGAACTCGTGCTTGCCGCCCTCCCAGTCCGAGACCAGCCGGGTGCCCTCGGGCACGTCGTCGGCGCCCACCTGCACCACGAAGAACTGCGCGAAGTCGGGCTCCATGGCGATCAGCTGGTCCAGGGAGCGCTGCACGCCTTCGGGGCTGTCCCCGGGCAGGCCGATCATCAGCGAGACGATCACCTCCAGCCCCGCCTCCTTCGCCGCGCGCACCGCCGGGCCCACCGTGGTGACGTCCAGCGCCTTGCTCGCTGCCTCAAGCGCCGCGGGGTTCAGGGACTCCACCCCGAAGAGCACGCTGAAGCAGCCCGCGTCCGCCATCGCCTGCAGCAGCTCGGCGTCGACCCGGTCCGTACGGGACATGCAGGACCAGCGCAGGCCCGGCGGCCCCTCGGCGGGCAGGCGTCGGCAGAACTCCATCGCCCACTCGCGCTTCACGGCGAAGGTGGGGTCGGCCAGGAAGACCGTGCCCACGTCGTAGCGGGCGGCGACCTCGTTCAGCTCCGCCAGCACCGCGTCCACGCTGCGCGCGATGTAGTTGGGCCGCAGGCGCACCTCGCAGTAGAAGCAGGGAAAGGGGCAGCCGCGGCTGGCCAGCACCGGGTAGACCAGCCCGTCGGGGCTCTGGTGGGGCATGAAGCCGTAGTGCTCCATGTCGACCAGGTCCCAGGCCGGGGTGGGGGAGGCGTTGAAGTCGACGGGGCCGGGGTCCGTCACCACCAGGCCCTCGTCGCAGCGCAGGATCGTGGCGGGGAGGGCGTCGACGGCCCCGGGCAGGGCAGCGGCCAGGGCCACCGCGCCGAACTCGGGCTCCCCGTAGACGAAGCCGTCGAGGGCGGGCAGGGCCTCCATCGCCGCCAGGGCGTGGGATCGGTCCAGGCGGGCGACGCCCCACAGCGGAGCCGGCACCCGGTCGGCCACGGCCTGGCTCACCGCGCGCAGGACGTCGTCGTGCAGCTTGCGGTTGTAGTCGGAGTGAACGAACAGCACGAGGTCGGGCGCGAAGGCCCGGGCGGCGGCCACCACCTGGCCCAGGTCCCGCCCGAGCAGGTGCTCGTCGGCCAGCTGCACCGTGTGGCCGGCTTCGCGCAGGGCGGCGGCGACGATGGCGGCGTGGTGGGGCGCGTGCCGGGGGGCAACGTGGGGCGCCTGCAGCGTGGCGGGGGGGCACAGGAGGTGGATGCGCACGGCCGCAATGTAGCCGGTCGGCGGGCGGGGCGAGGGGTGAGGTGCGGGGTGTCGCCTTCCAGGAACGCTGAGGG
>CALCXL010000696.1 GCA_937907595.1 uncultured Pseudomonadota bacterium | reverse complement strand
GTCGCAAGCGATTGTCCTGGGCGCTGCGGACGGGCATGGTGCGCGGGCTCGCGCGGGCAGTTGAGGGACAGCGCGCCGGGCTCCGGGAGGCCTCCGTGAACACTCCGCTCCTGCGCCGCGTCGTGCTGCTGGCGACGCTGTTGCCCGTTCTGCTGGGCGCGCGCGGCGACCGCGCCTTCGACGGGCACGTGCTCAAGGACCGCAGCCCCCAGGAGACCGAGGCCGCGGTCCTTCGCTCGGACCCCGAGGGTTGGCGGAGCTACGAGGCGCGCACCGGTCTGTGGGTCCTGGTGGCCGAGAGCCGGGCGGATTGGAACCACCACGTCGCGCCCGGCATCGCAGACACGTTGGGGCGGGGCGGCAGCCAGAGCGCCTTCGATCGCTTCGCCGGCTCCGTGGACCGGGCCATCACCGTGCAGGGCCCCGATCTGGAGGGCGCGCTGGTCCGGGTGGACCTGCCGGACGATCGGGGCCGGGCCTACGCCTCGATCCACCTGCCGTTGCTGCTGCAGGGCGGCGGCGACTCCTCCCTGCTCAACAGCCGCCGACCGAACGTGGGCCTGTTCCTCTCGGGCGCCGACGTGCGCAAGCAGGACGGCGACGCCATCGAAGGGCTCTACCTGCCGTCGCGACCCAAGGACCTGGCCCGGGGCGCGGTGCCGGCGGTGGAGCCCAAGGAGCTGCCCGGTCGGGGCCGGGGCGACCTGGCGATCTTCGGCGGGCGGGGCGGCAGCGGCGACGAGGGAGACGACCTGCGCAGCGAGCTCAAGCGGTGGGTGGGGCGCGAGGCCCTTGCCGCCGGCGCCATGCGCCCCTTCCCGAAGGACGGCGCCCTGGGCCAGGTGCTCAAGACCATCCGGGCCGAGGTCCGCCACCCCGAGCCCGAGGACGGCTGGTACCCCACGCTGGGCAGCCGGCCGGACACCTGGAGCTGGACCACGGCGTCCCAACGGCGCCCCACCCGGTACCTGGCCCAGGCGATCCCGGTCCTGGTGGAGGACGGCGGGCGCTCCCGAGAGGTCATCGTCGGCGTCGTCGCCTTCTACACCCGCCTCTTCCTCAGCCCCCTGGAGGCGGCGGCCCACAGCGGCGACGGCGAGCGGTTCTTCGCCGCGGTGCACGCCGGCGAGCTCCCCTTCTTCCGGCTGGGCGACGACCTGCTCTTCGCCCGGGCCCACGTCGACCGCTGGATGGACGGGCGCGAGCTGCGGGGCGGCGGCAAGGCCACGTCCTACAAGGGCGGCCTGCGCGTGGCCGAGGCCTGGGCCGACCGCGCACGCGACCGCAACATCGACCGCGCGATCCGCCGCCCCCTGCCCTTCCGGATGGAGGCCATCCCCGACGAGGAGCTCGAGGAGCTGGTGGACCGCCGCCGCAGCCACCGCGGCCGGGTCTTCGCCGACGACCTCAGCGAGTGGTTGGGCCACCAAGGAGCGGGCCTGCCCGACGGCCCCTCGCCGGCCTGGGTCCTGGGCAAGGCGGGGGGGCTGGCGGAGCTTCGGGCCACCTTCGGCGGAGGGTCGACGGCGGTGGCGTCCCGCGATCGGGAGCCCGCACGCGAGGACCGGGAGCGGCGAAGCCGGGACGACGACCGGCGCCGGGACGACGACCGATCGAATCGGGACCGGGACCGGGACGACGACCGACGGGACCGGGATCGGGACCGGGACCGGGACGACGGACGGGACCGCCAACGAGCGGACCGGCGCGATCGCGACGACGACGGCGAGCTCAAGAAGGCCCCCCGGCCCCGCGGCATGGACGAGGACGAGGACGACGCGGTCGCCGAAGACGAGGAGGACGACCGCTACGAGGAGCACGTCGAGGAGGAGGAGGTCGAAGAGGAGGTCGAAGAGGAGGAGCCGGCCGACCTGGACCTGGACGAATTGGGCGGGGAAGCGATCACGGAGCCCTACGTCGCGCCCCCCAAGACGATCGAGGTCTACGAGTTCTTCGTCGGCGGGGCCTGCCGCGCGGGCGCCACCCAGACCGCGGTGCTGGACCTGCTGTACGACGGCCCCGGGGACGGGGAGATCGGCACGCTGACCGTCGAGTGGGACTTCTTCGTGGGCGAGCGCATCGTCGCCAACGACGTCCTGGAGTTCCGCCGGGAGTCGGGGGCGATGGAGCTGGAGTTCGACCTGGAGTGCCCGGTCACCATCGGCAAGGGCCGCCTGGAGGTCCTGGTGCGCGACGGGGCGCGCAAGCTGGCAGCGGAGGCGGCCACCTCCTTCGAGGTCAAGGCGTCCAGCGGGCGCACCTGGGCGAAGCTGAGCATGCCGTCGCCCAAGCGCTGCCTGGACGGCGGACCCGACCTGGACTCCGACTCCGACTACGGCATGGCGGAGTCCCAGGGCCTCAGCCCCGACCAGATCGGCTCGGCGGTGCGCGGCTTCCAGGAGCAGACCCTGCGCTGCCACGCCGGCGGCGGCCACAGCGGCCAGGTCAGCCTGGAGTTCACCGTGGGCTGCGACGGCCTGGTCAAGAAGGTGGAGGTCCTGCAGGACGAGACCACGGACCTGTCAGGCACCTTCGCCCAGTGCGTCGCCGACACCATGACCCACGCCCCCTTCCCGGCTCACGCCCGGGAGGAGGTCTTCTTCACGATGCCGCTGCGCTTCGAGTGATGGCGCCGGGGGCAGACCGTCGCGATCAAGGCGCCCAGAGCACCCCGTCGCTCGTCTCAACCACTTCGCAGCGCGCCGACTGGTCGAAGGGCGTGTGCACGATGGCCAGGTTGCACATCTCATCCTCCGCGGTGAGGCCGTAGGTGACGTCGAAGTCGTCGCTGTTGCGCCAGGTGCAGGCGTACTCGAAGCCCTCGCCCGCCGGGATCACCAGGGGCGGGTCGTACTGGGTGATCTTGGGATCGTGCCAGTCGTCGTTGGAGTAGAAGACGTCGCCGGAGGCCGTGCCGTCGAAGCGGCGGATGGTGAAGTCGATGCCGCGCCGGTGGGTGTGGGACGCCAGGAAGAGCACGTCCACGTCGACGTTCATCACGCAGCGGGTCCACTCGGTGGCTTCGGACTGCGCGGGCACGGTGATCGTCTCGTCGCGCACCTGGCCACCCCAGATGCCCTCCACCACCTCCGCGTCGCTGATCGTGTAGGCGTTGACGCGGGAGTAGACGGCGATGTCCTCTTCCGTCGTGTTGACCAGGTGGACCTCGTGGATCACGTCCATGGTCGGCGGCATCTGCGCCACCACGCCCACGGGCAGGTTCATGGTCTGGACGCCCTCGCCCCCCTGGCTGCCGAAGAACATCACCTGGTTCTCCATGAGCGAGGCGTCGCCGTAGATCTCCTCGCAGGGGTACTCGCCGTAGGGGATGTCCCCCTGCACGCCGATGCCCAGCGTGGACAGCGTCATGTGGTGCATGCCCGGGTTCTGCTGGAACTCCACCCAGTTGACGTTGGCGATCTGGCTGGTGGGCATGGGGTAGACCGAGCAAAGCCAGGACTCCGCGTTGGCGGGGGCGGTGCCGGTCATGCTCAGCTGGAAGCCCTGGCCCTCAGGCGGCGGCTCCAGGGGGACCACGGGGTCGGGGTCCGTGATGTCGTCGGGGCTGGGGCAAGCCACCAGGAAGGCGAGGAGGAGCAGGGCGATGCGCATGCCCGTGATCTACCCGCAGATCCCCGCCCGCGCCAGTTCGAATCAGGGCGTCATGTCCAGGCCGCAGAAGCCGGGAAAGTCGCCGGACAGGCCCTCGGCGAAGGGATCGGGGTCCTGCCCGCGCTCGTGCGCGTCGAACCAGGACCACAGGTAGTCCGCCGCACCCTGGGGGATGGTGTGCCCGCCGCCGTGCAGGCACTCCGCCACGAAGTGCCCGTCGGCGCGCAGGGCGTCGCTGAAGTAGCGGCTGGAGACGTCGAAGCTGTAGGGGCCGTAGGTGTCCGTGGGGCCGCCCCAGGTCAACAGGACGGGGACGTCGACCTCCGGCGTGACGTAGCTGTTGGCGTCGGCGCCGCCGCTCAAGGGGGCCGTCGACGCCAGCCACGTCGACCGGTGCATGGTCAGGTAGGTGGTCCACAAGCCGCCCGCGCTCATGCCGAACGTGTGCACCCGCTCGGTGTCGATGCCGTACTGCTCCCACGCGCAGGTGAGCAGGTCGTCGAAGAGCGTCAGGTCGTCGTTGCCATTCGGCGATCCGCCGCTGTCCCACTCCACGGGCAGCCCGCGCGACTGCGGGGAGATCACCACGGCGCCCGCGTCCACCATCGCGTCCAGCCCCACCCAGTCGAAGGCCTGGTCCGCGGTGCCGCCCAGCCAGTGCCAGGTGATGATCAGCGGCGCGCCCTCGGGCTCGTCGGGCAGCTCCAACCGGAAGTCGCGCTCCAGGCCCGAGCTCATCCAGCCGGCGTTCCAGCCCTGCTCCATGGTCGGGCAGGCGTCCCCGGAGTAGCCGGGCAGCTCCGGCGGGGGGGCCTCGGTGGCGTCGTCGTCGTCGTCGCGGTCGTCGTCGTCGTCGTACGCGCTCACGTTGCCGCTCGGGGACGTGGGGCCGCAGCCCGCCAACAGCAGGGGCAGCGAGCAAGGGAGCAGGAGGAGGAGTCGAAGGGTCGTTCGCATGGTCGCGGAGGCTAGCCAAGCGATCGCGATCTGTGTTCTCCGAGCGGCGCCGCGCCCCCAGAACCGCAGCACGTCGAGCACGCGCAAGGCATTTGCCTAATGAGCACTAGACAAACCCCGAACGATCCGTAGCATCCGCCCCGTGCCCGCCGCCCCCAAGCCCCGCTCCGACGCCCGCGAACGCATCCTGGACGCGGCCACGCGCCTGTTCGCCCAGGGCGGCTACGACGGGACCTCGCTGCAGTCGGTGGCGCAGGCCGCGGGCATGCGGGCGCCGTCGCTGCTGTACCACTTCGCCTCCAAGGAGCTGCTGCGGGACGCCGTGCTGGACGCCCTGCTGGCCCGCTGGAAGGACATCGTCCCCCGGGTGCTGCTCGCCGCGACCACCGGGCGGGACCGCTTCGACGGCGTGATCGGGGAGGTGGTCGCCTTCTTCGAGCAGGAGCCCCTGCGCGCCCGCCTGCTCCTGCGCGAGTCCCTGGACCGGCCGGAGGAGGTGCAGGCCCTCATCGCCACGCACCTCGCCCCCTGGATGTCCCTGCTGACGGAGTTCATCGAGCTGGGCAAGGCGGAGGGCCGCATCCACGCGGACCTGGACCCGCCGGCCTACGTCAGCGAGGTCGTGCTGCTGATCCTGGGGCACTTCGCCCTGGGCGGGATCGCCAGCGCGGCCCTCGTCGAAGACCTGCAGGAGCGCCGCCTGATCGAGCTGCGTCGCCTCTGCAACGCCGCCCTCTACCGCCCCCGACCGGAGCACGTCGCATGAGCAACTTCTTCACCGACAACGACGATCTGCAGTGGTACTTCGAGCACGGCATCGACTGGAAGACGCTGTTCGAGCAGACCAGCGTGCTGGACGGCGACGACTCCGAGTTCACCACCTGGCAGGACGCGCGGGTGTTCTGGCGGGACATCGCCGAGCTCATCGGCGGGTTCGCGGCGGAGGAGATCGCGCCGCACCAGGCGGAGATCGACACCCAGGAGATGCACATCGTCGACGGCCGCGTGGTCATGGCGCCGCGGGTGGAGACGATCTTCGAGGGGCTCAAGCAGCTGGAGATCCACGGCATGTGCCTGCCCCAGCAGCTGGGCGGCATGAACTGCCCCCTGATGCTGTACTTCCTCTCCGCCGAGCTCATCGCCCGCGCCGACGTCAGCGTCATGACCCACCACAGCTTTCACGGCGGCATGGCGATGGCGATGCTGACCTACTCGATCCTGGAGGGCACGACCGAGTTCGACGTGGCCTCCCGCAAGCTGATCTCCACGCGCTTCCAGGAGGAGATCGCGGAGATCGCCGCCGGCGAGGCCTGGGGCTGCATGGACATCACCGAGCCCGACGCCGGCTCGGACATGGGCGCCCTGCGCACCCGGGGCGAGCAGGACGACGACGGCAACTGGTTCGTCACCGGCCAGAAGATCTTCGTGACGTCGGGCAACGGCAAGTACCACTTCGTGGTGGCCCGGACCGAAGACAGCGCCGGCGACGACCCCCTGGCCGGCCTCAACGGCCTGAGCCTGTTCCTGGTGAACACCTACGACGTCGTGGACGGCGAGCGCGTCGACCGGGCGACGATGGAGCGGCTGGAGGAGAAGCTGGGCCACCACGGCTCGCCCACCGTCGCGGTCAGCTTCGAGCGGGCGCCGGCGAAGCTGGTGGGGGGCCGCGGCGAGGGCTTCCGCCAGATGCTGCTGCTCATGAACAACGCGCGCATCGCCGTGGGCTTCGAGTCCCTGGGGCTCTGCGAGTCGGCGCACCGCATGGCCAAGGAGTACGCGGCGCAGCGGCCGTCGATGGGCAAGAGCATCGACCAGCACGAGATCATCGCCGAGTACCTGCAGGAGATGGACACGGACATCCGCGGGCTGCGCGCCCTGGCCATCCGCGCCGCCTTCAACGAGGAGGTCGCCCACCGCCTGCGCATGCGCCGCGACTTCCTCTGCACCCCGGGCAGCGAGGAGTGGAAGGCCCTGGACGACGAGTCCAACAAGCGCACCTGGCGCTCGCGGCTGACCACCCCCCTCATCAAGTTCCTGGCCGCGGAGAAGGCGGTGGAGACGGCGCGCAAGGCCCTGCAGATCCACGGCGGCGTCGGCTACACCCGCGAGTACGGCGCGGAGAAGCTGCTGCGCGACTCCCTGGTGCTGCCCATCTACGAAGGCACCTCCCAGATCCAGGCGCTCATGGCGACCAAGGACGCCCTCCTCTTCATCACCAAGAACCCCATCCACTTCTTCACGGCCTGGGCCGACTCCCGGCGGCGCGCGGTGGCGGGCGGGGACGCGGTGGAGCGGGGGGTCGCCCGGCTGCGCGCCACGGCCCAGGCCGCCCAGGTCGCCCTCATGCGGCGGATCCTGCGGGACAAGCTCAAGGGCCGGGGCATCGGCGCCTGGAAGGCCGCGCTGGCCGACTGGGACACCCGCACCGACTTCGCCCCCGCCCTGCTGCACGCCGAGCGCCTGACCCGGATGCTGGCCGACGCCGCCATCGCCGACGCGCTGCACAGCCAGGTCAAGAAGGACGCCTCCCGCCGCTGGATCCTGGAGCGTCACCTGGAGTCGGCCCTGCCCCGGTCCCGCCACCTCCTGGACGTGATCAAGACCACCGGCGACCGCCTGCTGGGTGAGCTGGCCCGGGGCGCGGCGTCCGCCCCCGACGAGGACGCGGCGTGAGCGTCTCCCTGCTGCACCTGCGGCACCAGGGCAGCAACCTGGCCGCGCTGGGTCGCATCGGGATGTCGGCGATGGGCGCGGTGCCCACGGAGACGCCGGCCCTGCCCAGCCCCGAGCAGCGCGCCGTGATCCCGGCACCGGACCCCAAGCTCGTCGCCGACTTCGTGCGCTGGAGCGGCGGCGACCCGAAGATGTGGCGCGGTCGCGTGCCCCCCCACTTCTTCCCGCAGTGGGGCCTGCCGCTGCTGGGCCGCACGCTGGAGGGCATCCCCCACCCCGTCGCGAAGGTCCTCAACCAGGGCTGCCGCATGACGATCAACGGCCCCCTGCCCGCCGGCGAGCCCCTGCACGTCACCGCCCGCCTGGAGTCGATGGAGGCCGACGAGCGCAAGGTCCGGCTGCACCAGCGCCTCACCACCGGGCCAGCGTCCCAGCCCGACGCCCTGGTGGCCGACGTCTACGCCGTGGTGCCGCTGCCCCGCACCGGCGAGTCCGGCCCCCGGCGGGAGGCGCCGCGCGTGCCCGAGGACTACCGGGAGCTGGCCTCCTTCTCCGCCCGCAAGAACGCCGGCTGGGAGTTCGCGCTGCTGACCGGCGACTTCAACCCCGTGCACTGGCTGGGCTTCTACGCCCGCATGGCCGGCTTCAAGAGCGTGATCCTGCACGGCTTCGCGACCCTGGCGAAGGCGACGGAGGCCCTGGTCCGGCACCGCCTCAGCGGCGACGTCGACGCCTTGCAGTCCATCGACGTGCGCTTCGTGCGGCCTCTGGTGCTGCCGGCGCGCGCGCGCATCTTCCTGGGCCACAAGGCGTTCGACGACGCCCACGGCATCGCGGTCGGCAGCGCCCTGGGCGGGCCCGCCTGCATGCTCGGCCGATTCACCACGGTGGCCGGTCCCGCGGACGCGACCACCCCCCGGAGCGAACCATGAGCGATCTCCTCCTCGACCTGGGCGGCAACAAGGCCGCCCGCAGCGTGATGAGCACCATCGGCATCCCCGTGCCGCCGCAGCTCTCCCGGGCCCGCGGGCCCTGGGAGGAGCGGCCCCTGGAGGGACGCACGATCCTGGTGGGTGGCTCGGGGCACCTGCACGCCACCATCGCTCCGGCCCTGGCCCGGGCGGGCGCGGCGGTGGGCCCGGACGACCATGTGGAGCGCGGCCCCTACCGCGACGCCAGCGAGGCCTTCGCCCGCCCCATCGCCGGCATCGAGGACGGCGGCCACGGCATCGTCTTCGACGGCACGGCGTTGGCGACGGTGGCCGATCTGCGGCAGCTCTACGACGTCTTCCACCCCCACGTCCGGGCGCTGCGGCGCAACGGTCGCGTGGTCGTGCTGGGGCGGCATCCGTCGGCGGCGAGCAGCCCCGAGGGCGCGGCGGTGGCCTCGGCCCTGGACGGCTTCGTGCGCAGCCTGGCCAAGGAGTTGGGGCGCAAGGGATCGACGGCCAACCTGGTGCACGTCGACGCCGACGCGGAGGATCGCCTGGAGCCGGTGCTGCGCTTCCTGTTGTCGGACCGATCGGTCTACGTGGACGGCCAGCCCCTGCACGTCACCGCCACCTGCGCCGGCGACCTGCCGGCCTTCAGCCCGCGCATCCTCAGCGGCCGCGTGGTGCTGGTGACGGGCGCAGCGCAGGGTATCGGCCGGGCGACGGCGCGGCGGCTGGCCCTGGAGGGGGCGAAGGTCGTGGTGCTGGACCGCCCGGCGGAGGCCTCCGCCATCGCCGATCTGGCCCGGGAGCTGGACGGGGTGCCCCTGCCGGTGGACATCACCGACGCCGACGCGCCCCAGGTCATCGCCGAGCGCATGGAGGAGCTCGGCGGGCTGTACGCCGTCATCCACAACGCCGGCGTCACCCGGGACAAGACCCTGGGCCGCATGGACGAGCCCCGCTGGGACCTGCTCATGGACGTCAACCTGGGCGCCATCCTGCGCATCCAGGCCGCCCTGGAGGCGGGCCCCCTGCAGGACGGCGGGCGCGTGGTGCTGCTGTCCTCCATCGCCGGGCTGGCCGGCAACCCCGGGCAGACCAACTACGCCGCCAGCAAGGCCGCCGTCGCGGGCCTGACCCGGGCGCTGGGGCCGGTACTGGCGCCCCGGGGCATCGGCGTCTGCGCCATCGCGCCCGGCTTCATCGAGACCCGCATGACGGCGGCCATCCCCTTCGGCACCCGCGAAGCCGGCCGCCGCCTGAGCAACCTCAGCCAGGGAGGCCTGCCCGCCGACGTGGCGGAGGTCCTGACCTTCCTCGCCTCCCCCTACGCCCTGGGCCTGACCGGGGGCGTGCTGCGCGTCTGCGGCGGGTCCCTGATCGGAGCCTGATCGTGCCTTTTGCCACCACCAACAAGGTCCCCAAGAAGCGCCGCGCCGTCATCATCGACGGCCGTCGCACCCCGTTCGTCCGGGCCTTCGGCTCCTTGATGAAGCTCGACGCCATCGACCTGGGGCTGGCGGCGACGCGGGCGCTGCTGGCGGCGGTGGGGCTGCCGCCCACGGAGATCGACGCGATCGTCTGGGGCGGCGTCGTGCTGCCTCCGGCCGCGCCGAACGTGGGCCGGGAGATCGCCCTGGACCTCAACCTGCCGGCCTCGGTGGAGGCGATGACCGTCACCCGCGCCTGCGCCAGCGGGCTGCAGGCCATCACGTTGGCGGCGGCGGCCATCGAGCGGGGGGAGGTCGACGTGGTGATCGCAGGCGGCGGCGACTCCACCTCCAACGCCGTCGTGCCCATGCCCGCGCACGTCATCCAAACGGTCGCCCCGGTGGCGATGTCCAGCAAGTCGGGCTTCATGGACTGGATGGGCGTGATCAGCCAGCTGGCGCCCTTCACGGGCATGTTGCCCAGCAAGCCGGAGATCGCCGAGCGCACCACGGGCGAGGTCATGGGCGAAGCCGCCGAGCGCATGGCGAAGCGCAACGGGATCACGCGCGAGGCCCAGGACGCCTTCGCGGCCCGCTCGCACCACCGGGCCGCGAAGGCGGTGGCCGACGGGCGCTTCGACGACGAGATCTGCTCGGTCGATCGCAAGGGCAAGGACCCCGTCTACGTCGACGACCTGGTGCGGGCGGACACGTCGGTGGAGAAGCTGGCGAAGCTGCGGCCGGTCTTCGCGAAGGACGGCACGCTGACCGCAGGCAACAGCTCGGCCCTGACCGACGGCGCCGGCGCGGTGCTGCTGATGTCGTACGAGAGGGCGCAATCCCTGGGCTTGGTGGGCAAGGCGGCCTTCCGCTCGTGGAGCTACGTGGGCGTGGACCCGCGGGACCAGCTGCTGATCGGCCCGGCGCTGGCCATGCCGAAGGCGCTGGAGCGCGCGGGCATGCAGCTGGGCGACGTCTCCCTGATCGAGATGCACGAGGCCTTCGCGGCGCAGGTGCTCAGCGTCACGCAGGCCCTGGGCAGCGCGGCCTTCGCCCAGGAACGCCTGGGCCGGGACGGCGCCGTGGGGCAGGTCGACCCCGACCGGCTCAACCCCCTGGGCGGCTCCCTGGCCCTGGGGCACCCCTTCGCGGCCACGGGCGCGCGCATGGTCACCACGGCCGCCAACCAGCTGTTCGGCTCCGACCAGGAGACCGCCCTGCTGGGCATCTGCGCAGCGGGCGGCATCGGCGCGGCGGCGGTGCTGGAGCGGATCTGAGCGGGGCTGCGGTGTAGCCTGATCGCCTCGTGAGTCGCTCCCCCCTGCTGTCCGTCGTGCCCTGCGTCCTCCTGTTGGCGGCCGGCTGCTTGCCGTCGCGGGAGGGCACCGTGCCCGTGGCCACGCCCACGCCGGAGGCCCCCGCGGTGCCGGCGGTGGACCCGTCGATCCTGCCGCCGCCCCTGGCCGCCGACCCCGTCTCCGAGCAGCGATGGGCCCTGCGCCCGGACTCGGCCCTGGAGCGGCGGGCGAAGGCGAACCAGATCCCGCAGCTGCCCGACCGTTGGGCCCTCTTCGGCACCTTGACCGACGGGCCGGTGGGCTCGGTGACCGGCGGGGTGCTCGTGTGCGACCTGCGCCTGCCGGGCTCGCCCTGGTGGAAGAGCCGGCCGGACATGCAGGCCACGCTGACCCTGGGCGACAGTGAGCAGGTCCTGGTCGGGGAGAACAACCGCGACGCCACCGTGGTCACCGCGCCCATCGCGTCGCTGTCCACGGGCGACTCGCTCAGCCTGAGCGTCGAGGACCGGGACCTGATCACGCGCAACGACTTCATCGACGCCGGCTCCGTCGCCTTCCCCGGCTCCTTTCCCCTGCTGATCACCGGCGCCGGCGGCAAGCTGCACGCCACCTGCCGCCTGCTGGCCCCCGACGCCGTCGCCACCCGCCGGACAGAGGCCTCGCGCCTGATGAAGATGGGGCTGGTCGCCTACGAATCCGCCCGGGGCGTCGACCTCAGCGCCCAGGACCTTGGCTACCCCTGGGCGCAGCACCAGAGCGCGGAGGCCGGGCTGGACGCGATCGCCGCGCTGGCGGGATGGAGCGATCCGGAGCTGGGCCCCGCCCGCGAGCGCCTCGTCGCCGCCAAGGCCGCCCAGATGCGCACCCTGGCCGACGCCGTGCAGGGACAGATCCCCCGCTCCACCCCCGTCGACCGCGCCGCCAAACGCCCCGGCGGCGGCAGCCTCAAGGTGATCGCCCTGCGCTGCGGCGAGTCCCTGCGCGCGGCCCTGGGCGAGCAGGCCCCCGAGTGCGCCCTGCAAATCGACGGCGACGGCGACGGCGCGGACCTCGTCTTCCCCGACGGCCGCACCGAGCCCTTGCACCCCATCGAGGGCCACCCCGACCACCTGGTGCCCGGCTCCCTCCGCGGTGATCTGCACCCCCGCAAGGCCGTGTTGCTGCGCGTGGTCTCCGGCGGCGGCGTGCAGTTCTGGCGCATGCCCTGACCGCCCGCTGCCCTCGTGGCGGTCGTTGCATTGTGTGTCCATACAGTCGACGCGACTACATGTTGATTCACTTCACCGAGTCGGCGCCTAGGATCTCCCCATGAAGAACGACGACCTCTCCCGCCGCGCCGCCCTCACCCGCATCGCCGGCTTCGCCGTCGGCGGCGTGGCCCTGTCGGCCTGCCCCTCCACCTCCCGGGACGACGACGACTCGGCCTCCAACGACGACGACTCCGCGGCCGCGAACGACGACGACTCGACGGCGGCAAACGACGACGACTCGACGGCCGCGAACGACGACGACTCGGCGCAGCCCGACTGCGTGCTGATGCCCGAGCAGACGCCGGGGCCCTTCTACTTCGACGCCGACCAGGTGCGCACCGACATCACCGAGGGCCTGCCCGGCACCGCCCTGACCATCAACATCCGCGTGGTCAACGCCGACGGCTGCACGCCGATCCCCGACGCGATCGTGGACCTGTGGCACGCCGACGCCATCGGCCGCTACTCCGGCTACCCG
>CALCXL010000695.1 GCA_937907595.1 uncultured Pseudomonadota bacterium | reverse complement strand
CAGCACGTCGGCTGCGAGGTCTTCAACGCCGCCTTCGATCGACTGGACCTCAGCGTCTACTTCACCGGCACCACCGTGGTGATGCAGAGCGCGCTGCTGCAGGAGCGCCCCCTGCGGGACTGCCTGACCGAAGACGTCGACCTGGCCTACGACCTGGTGCTCGACGGCGACCGGATCCTGGCCAACCCCCACGCCGGCAGCGCCGAGGAGGTCTCCCCGGACCTCTACTCCTTCCTGGCCCGCCGACGCCGCTGGGCCAACGGCCACACCGACGCCTTCCTGCGGCACCTGCCCGCCCTGCGCGGCAGCCGGGCCACCCTGGCTCAGCGCCTGCAGTTCCTGCTCCACGGCGTGCACTACCTGGTGGCGGCGGCGGTCTTCGTGCTGCACCTGCTGATCGGGCTGTGGTTCGTGCCCGCCTTGCCCGGCCCCTCGGTCGGCCTGGCCGCGGCGGTGGGTCTGGGCCTGGCCGCGCTCGTCGCCCGCTCCCAGCGCACGGTCGGGCTGGGCGGCGTGCTCAGCGAGGTCGCCGTCGGCTTCCTGTGGTTCTTCCCCGCCGTCGTCATCGCCATGAACCTCTGCCTGGCGCTGCTGCTGGCGGACCTGGGCCGGGCCTCGCTGCCCATCCCCGGCGCGCTGCAGATCGTGGGCCTGCTCGGCTTCGCGGCCCCCGGCGTGGTGCTGCTGGTGGGCCTGGCTGGCTTCCGGCAGCTGAGCCCGACGACCGCGGCCGCCGTCCTGATCACCACCCCCGTCGCCTTCTACCTGGACGTCTGCGGGGTCCTGCTGGGCCTGGCCGACTTCCTCTCCCGGCGCACCCTGTGGCGGGCCGTGGCCCGCGCGGAGGCCGTGGCGCCGACGGGCCCGGTGGAGCAGGTGGTGCCGGCGTCGATCCGCCAGAGCTGGCAGCCCAGCGCCCTGTGGGCGGGGGCCCAGGGGATGGCGCGGCAGGCTATACCGCTGGCGATGAAGCCCTCCCGCTGGCTCCCGGTCGTCCTGCTGGTCGGTCTGTTCGCAGGCGGCGTCCTGTATTCGCCGTCGACGCGGGTGCCGATCGCGGACGCCGGCTGCCGGGTCCTGGAGCACGACACCGACCCCTGGATCGTCCCCGCGACGAAGCTGCAGGGCTACTGCCAGGCCGAGCACGGGCCCCGCTGGTCCGAAGCGAGCGGCAGCTTCGACGTCGTGCGGCAGGACGCGCTGGCCCCCGTCGACCCGGCCTTCTGGGACACCCTGGACTCCACCTTCTTCTGCAACCAGGCGCACTTCCAGCCGGCCAACGTCGCGCCCCTGGACGGCGGCGGCGCGCGCTTCGTCCTGCAGGAGGAGCCGCGCGGTGATCGGGCCTTCACGGCGGGCAACATCGCCACCAAGGACGTCCCGGAGTCGCACTTCCTGTACGGCCGCTTCGAGACCGTCATGAAGCCGGCGAAGGGCGCGGGCATCCTCACCGCCTTCTTCCTGTACCGCTTCGACCCCTGGCAGGAGATCGACGCCGAGTTCGTGGGCCGGGACACGTCCCAGCTGCTGATCAACGTCTTCTACAACCCCGGCGAGGAGGGCGACCTCTACAACTACGGCTACCGCGGCACGCCGGTGCTGGTCGACCTGGGCTTCGACGCGTCGGCCGACTTCCACGCCTACGCCATCGAGTGGGACCCCCAGGAGATCCGCTGGTTCGTGGACGACCGCCTGGTCCACCGTCGCCGCGCCGGCCAGCCCACGCCCATCCCCCACCTGCCCATGCGCTTCCACGTCAACATGTGGCCCACCTGCAGCGAGGAGCTGGCCGGCGTCCTGGACCCGTCGACCCTGCCCGCCACGGCCGATCTGCGCTCGGTGACGATCTCCTCCTGGTCCCCCGCCCGCCCCTCGGGGCTGTCGGCCGTGCTCGATCGCGTGCTGCCGGCCCGCAACACCCCAAAGAACTGGCGCGACCGCGCGGGGTGGATCCAGCCGGGGCGGTGACGTGGGTTGATCGGGGCGCCTTCTGGGGTCGCCGGGGGACACAGCGCCCCTGCCGCCTACCTCACCACCCGCCAGAGCTCCAGGTGCAGGTCGTGCACCAGCCGCTCCAGCCTCACCCCCTCCATCGCCACCAGCTCCTCGCGGTAGGTGGGGGTGGGGCTGAACAGGTACACGCTCTCGAAGCCGGGGGGCAGGGGCGGCGTGGGGTCCTGCATGGCCAGGAACTGGATCGACGCGTCGTCCCGCAGCAGGGTGCTCAGGGCGAGCAGGTTGCCGGGGTTGTGGCGCTCGCGGTTGCCCACGATCAGGGGCGACGTCGATCGATTCACCTCCTGCGCCACCTGCGGCAGGTGGTAGCTGATGCCCTTCGTCCACAGCGACTCCTGCTGTGCGTTGTGCAGGCAGCTCAGCAGCGCGGTCGCGGCCACGACGGCCCCCAGCATCGACCGCCACCGCCCCGGTCTACCCAGCAGCGAGGCGAGGGCCAGCAGCGCCATGAGCGCCGTGGGGGTCAGGTAGCGGGCGAAGACCGAGCGGATCCCCCCGAACAGCAGGTCCGGCCCCAGGAGCAGGGCGACGGGCACCCCGGCCACCAGCAGGGGGGGGGGCGGCCTTGCCGGGCGCGGCGCGGAGCAGGGAGGCGGTCGCCACCGCGAGGAGCAGGACGGCGGCGGCCACGGCGATCCAGGCGGCCCCGCTGGCGTCCGCCCACCCGTCGACCAGGGGCCGGCTGAGGTTGGAGGCCAGCAGCGACAGCAGCTCCGTGCGGGGGATGACGATGTCCCGCGACCAGGCCATGGACGCCTGGAAGGCCTCCAGCCGGGCATGCAGCACCAGCGCCCAGGGGAGGAAGAGCAGGGCGGCGACGGCCATGGCCCCCGCGGCGCTCAGGGAGGCCCGGGTGAAGCGCAGGCG
The DNA here is from genome assembly GCA_937907595.1 of uncultured Pseudomonadota bacterium. Taxonomy (GTDB): domain Bacteria; phylum Myxococcota_A; class UBA796; order UBA9615; family UBA9615; genus CALCXL01. The sequence continues at coordinate 9,750 of CALCXL010000695.1, read as the reverse complement.
CTCCCGCCAGCAGATGAAGAGCACCTGGCCCAGGATGACGCCGGCGGCGGAGAAGGCGGTGTAGAGCGACAGCGCGGTCAACAGCGCGAAGGCCCCCCACTCGGCGATCTGGCGGCGCGTGGAGGCGGTCGTGTGGCGCAGCGCGCGGAGGAGCTGGGCGTTGGCGGCCAGGGTCAGCGCGCCCCAGAGCGCGTACTCCCGGGCCTCCCGGGCGTAGAGCACGAAGTAGGGGGACAGCGCGACGGCCAAGACAGCCGCCCAGGCCACGCGGCGATCGTCGAACAGCTCCCACGCCAGCCAGCCCATCGCCGGCAGGGCCAGCAGCCCCAGGAGCACGGAGAGCAGGCGCAGGGTCGCCACGCCGTCGCCGAAGCAGGACACCCAGAGGCGGGCGAGCACGTAGTACAGCGGCGGGTGCTGGGGCTCGTCCCGGGCGAGGCCGGCGACGGTGTCGGCCACCGACCGGGTGGGGTCGTGGCGTTGGAAGCGTCGCAGGGCGTCGACGTCGAGCACCTGCCCCGTGAAGAGGGCGCCCTGCCAGTCCTGGCTCTGGTAGCCGGCCGCGAAGAACTTTGTGTAGACCTCGTCGTGCCAGAACACCGGCCGCTCCAGGTCGGCCACGCGGAAGAACACCCCCAGGGCGAGGCCCAGAGCGACGAGGGCGGCCAGGGCGCGGGGCCATCGACGGGTCGCGGGCGGAGGGGTCTTCAGCCGTCGTTCTCCGCGGCGGCCTGCATCTGGCCGGTGCTGAGCACGCCCGCGGCGTTCGGGTCGCCCTTGACCACCAGCACGGGCACGTCGACCGCGTGGATCAGGTCCTCGGTCACGCTGCCCAGGAACAGCCGGCGCAGCCCCGAGGGCAGGTCGGAGCCCACGATCAACATCAGCGGATCCAGCGCCGCCGCCGCCGCCACCACCTGGTCCACCACCCGCCCGCGCCGCAGATCCAGCTCCACGTCGGCGCCGTGCATCCGCATCAGATCCAGAAGCGGGTCCAGGTGCCTCAGCGCGTCCTGGTGCAGCATTTCAGCCGCGGACACCGGCTCGCTGGCCCCCGGCGGGCGCACCGGGGCGTCCGCGGCCAGGCCCACCGGCAGCTGCGCGGCGTGCAGCAGGACCACGCGGGCCCCCATGCGGCGGGCCAGGCCAGCGGCCTGCAGGCAGACGGCTTCGGGGTCGCTGGCCAGGTTGATGGCGACGAGGAGGGTCGGGCGTTCGGACACAAGCTCTCCGGAGGAGGGGAACCGTAGCCGAAAGCCCGGCATCGGGGATCCGTCGCGGCGCCGCCTGATCTAGCCTGAGGCATGGACCATCACATCCCCCCCAAGTGCATCCTCGTGCCCGTCGACTTCTCCGACGCGAGCCGCGCCGCCGCCTCCTACGCCGCGCAGCTCGCGGAGCCCCTGGGCGCGGAGCTCGTCCTCCTGCACGTCATCGCGTCGATCGAGCAGGTCGAGGTCCTGCTGGAGCATCGCCCCGGGCCCATCGACTGGTCGACCGCCCGGGACGACGCCGCGGCCGTGGCCGAGGACAAGCTCCTGACGCTGGGCGTCGCCATCGGCGTGGAGAACGTGCGCCGCATCGTGCGCGAGGGCGCCCCGGCCCCCCTCACCGCGGACACCGCCGAGGAGATCGATGCCGACATGGTGGTGGTGGGCTCCCACGGGCGCACCGGCCTGCGCCGCGCCCTGCTTGGCTCCGTGGCCGAGCGGACCTGCCGCCTGAGCCCCGTGCCCGTGCTGGTGGTGCGCTGGAAGTCCGAAGACTGACGGCCCCACACTCCCTGGCCCGGCTCACCTTCGGCGCCCCCCGCAGCGCCAACCGCTACGCCCGCCTCAGCGTGGACGTGGGCGACGTGCTCGATCGCCTGCGCCCCGACGGCCTGACCATCACCCCCCTGCTGGCCGCCGCCGCCGGCCGCGCCCTGGCCGAGCACCGCGCGCTGGTCTCCCGGGTGCTCTTCGGGGCCGCTCGACCGCGCAGGCAGGTGGTCGTCAGCATCGTGGTGGCGGTGGGGGAGGGCGACAACCTGGCCGTGGTGCGCGCGGGCGACGCCGACCAGAAGTCCGTGCGCGCCATCGACGACGAGCTCCAGCGGGGCGCCGAGCGCCTTCGCCGGGGGCAGGACGCCGACTTCGAGCAGTCCATGCGCGCGGTGGAGCGGACCCCCATGGCCCTGCTCAAGCCGGGCCTGGCCGCGACCGGCTGGCTGTCCGGCGCGCTGGGCCTGAGCAACAGCGCGCTGGGCCTGCACCCGGACCCCCTGGGCAGCCTCTGCCTCAGCAACATCGGCGGCTTGGGCCTGGACGAGGCCTTCAGCCCGCCGACCCCCTTCGCGTACGCGCCCGTCGACCTGCTGGTGGGCTCCGTGGCCGACCGCCCGGTGGTGCGCGACGGCGCCGCTGCTGTGAGGCCCTGCTTGACGATGAACCTGACGGTCGACGCCCGCGTGGCCTCCTGGTCGGCGGTAGACGCCTTCGCCGGGGGCCTTCGCCGCCACATCGCGCAGGCGTAGCGGGCCCGCGTCGACGCCTTCGCGGGCTCCCCGCCCCGCCCAGATCGCCCCCCTGCTGCCCCCCAGCCTCGATCCCGCTACCCTGGCCGCCCTCCGGAGGTCCCATGTCCCGATTGATGCTCCTGCTCCTGCTCGCGGGCTGCGCTGCCCCCCAGACCGCCCCGGCGCCGCCGGCCGCCACCGACCCGCTGCTGGCGCAGTACCCCGAGCTCGACGAGCCCATGCCCTGGGACGCCGGCGTGCGCCGCGGCACGCTCGCCAACGGCCTGACCTGGTACGTGGAGCCCAACGCCGAGCCCCAGGAGCGCGTGGAGCTGTGGCTGGCCGTGCGCGCCGGCTCCGTGCAGGAGGACGACGACCAGCAGGGCCTGGCGCACTACGTCGAGCACATGGCCTTCAACGGCACCGAGCACTTCCCCAAGAACCAGCTGATCGAGTACCTGGAGTCCGTGGGCACGCGCTTCGGCGCCCACCTCAACGCGCACACCAGCTTCGAGGAGACCGTCTACAAGCTGCAGGTCCCCACCGACGACCCCGCCATCGTCGACACCGGCTTCCAGGTCCTGCGCGACTGGGCCGGGGGCATGTCCTTCGACTCCGAGGAGATGGAGAAGGAGCGCGGCGTGGTCCTGGAGGAGTGGCGGCGCTCGCGCGGGGCCGGGGGGCGCGCCCGGGACGCTCTGGTGCCCCTGAACTACCACGGCGCCCGCCACGCCGAGCGCCTGCCGATCGGCACCAAGGAGAGCCTGGAGGGCTTCGAGTTGGACGCCGCCCGGCGCTTCTACCGCCGCTGGTACCGGCCGGATCTGATGGCGGTGTTCGTGGTCGGCGCCGTGGACGCGGACGCCGCGCAGGCGAAGATCGAAGCCACCTTCTCCGATTTGGCCGGGCCGACCGACCCGGACCCCCGGGTCCAGTACCCCATCCCCGTGCACGCCGAGACGCTGTACGGCGCCCACTCCGACCCCGAGCAGTCCTACTCCCTGGTGCGGGTGGTGACCAAGGTGTCCGAGGTGGAGGAGGACTCCCGCCGCTCCTACCGCGACGCCTACGTCCAGCGCGCGCTCGCCCAGGTGCTCAACGAGCGGCTGGCGGACATCGTGCGCCGCCCCGACGCCCCCTTCCTGCGGGCCGGCGTGGGCCGCGGTCGCATGTCGCCGGTCGCGGTGCAGGAGCAGGCCTACGCCATGGTCAAGGACGGCGAGGCCGCGTCGGGGCTCCAGGCCCTGCTGGTGGAGGTGGAGCGGGTGCGGCGCCACGGCGTCACGGCCGGAGAGCTGGATCGCGCGAAGTCCAACCTGCTGTCCAACCTCCAGCGCGCCTTTGAGGGCCGGGGCACGTCGCCGTCGCGCAACGTCCTGCAGGAGCTGCTGCGCAACTTCACCAACGGGGAGACCGTGCCCGGCCTGGACTACGAGTGGGAGGCCGGCCAGCGCTACATCCCCGCGTTCACGCTGGAGGAGGTCAACGCCCACGCCCGCCGCTTCCTGGCCCCCCAGGGGCGCGTGGTGACCGCCGTGGTGGCGGAGAAGGAGGGAGTCCAGCCGCCGTCGGAGGAGGCCCTGCGCGCCGTGGTGGAGGGCCTGGCCGACCTGGAGATCCCGCCCCTGGAGAGCGTCGACGTCAGCGGTCCGCTGCTGGCTGAGCTGCCGTCCCCCGGCACCATCGCCTCCGAGGCCTTCGAGGAGGCCACGCAGACCCACGAGTGGACGCTGTCCAACGGCCTGACGGTCCTGCTGAAGCCGACGGACTTCAAGGACGACGAGATCGTATTCCACGGCGCCACCGACGGCGGGCACAGCCTGGTCTCCGACGCCGACTACGTGGCGGCCACCACGGCGACGGGCATCGCCAACGGATCGGGCTACGGCGCCTACGACGCCGAGCAGCTGGCGAAGTGGATGGCCGGCAAGGTGGTGGGGGCGAGCGTCTACATCGGCGAGACCCGCCAGGGCCTGCGCGGCTCCACCCGGCCGGCGGACCTGGAGACGGCGATGCAGGTGATCCACGCCCGCGTCGTGCAGCCGCGCTTCGACGCCGACGCCCTGACCGTCTCCCGCCAGCAGCAGGCCGAGTGGCTGGCCAACCGGGACGCCAACCCCACCACGCCCTTCGGCGACGCCTTCACGCACCTGCTCTGGCAGGACCACCCGCGCACGCGGCCCTGGACCGTGGAGACGCTGGAGGGCATGGATCTGGCCCGCAGCGAGGCCATCTACCGTGACCGGCTGGGGCACTGGGGCGACGGGCTGTTCGCCTTCGTCGGCGACTTCGACCTGGAGGCCATGCGGCCCCTGGTGGCGCAGTACCTGGCCACGCTGCCCGCCGGCGCGCCGGAGGCCTTCGCCGACGTCGGCAAGGCGCCCGCCGAGGGCTTGCACGCCGCGACGGTCGTCAAGGGGCTGGAGCCCAAGGCCCAGGTGCGGCTGCACTTCTCTGGCGAGTTCGAGTCGACGCCCGAGCAGCGGCACCGCCTGCGCATGCTGGGCAAGTGGCTGAGCATGCGGCTGCGCGAGGTCCTGCGCGAGGACCTGGGCGGCACCTACTCGGTGGGCGCGCGGGTCAGCGATCGCTTCCAGCCGCGGCAGGACTACGGCGTGCAGATCGACTTCCAGTGCGACCCCGATCGGGTGGAGGAGCTGACCCAGGCCGCCTACGCCGTCATCGACGAGGCGATCGCCGGGCCGCCCGAGGCCACGTACCCCCAGCGCATCGCCGAGCAGGAGCGCCGCTCCCTGGAGACCAACCTGCGGAGCAACGGCTTCTGGATGGGCGCGCTCCTGGGCAACCGACAGCGGGGCGAGCCGCGCGAGGCCCTGGCCCGCTACTGGGCGCTGCACACGGCCATCACCCCTGCCTACCTGCACGACGCCGCGAAGGAGTACCTGCACCGCGACCGCGTGGTCCAGGTGACGCTGTTGCCCGAGGGCGCGCCGGCCGAGTAGGGCGGCTCCGGGGACGCCGGATCCCGTGGACGTCGCCCCGTCGGGCTCCTATTTTCCCACCGCGTTGAGCGCGTCCCGCAGCACCCGCATGGCGATGGGCCCCGCGGCCACCACGCCCGTGCCGCCGTGCTCCACCACCACCACCACGGCCACGCGGGGCGCCTCGGCCGGCGCGTAGGCCGCGAACCAGGCGTGGTCCTCGCCGCCGGCCACCTGCGCCGTGCCCGTCTTGGCGCCCACGGCCACCGGGCGGCCGGGCTTGCGCTCCAGGGTGTAGCGGCTGCCGTTGGTGCCCAGCCGCAGCCGCAGGTTGGCCGGCCGCGCGGTGCCCTCCTTGTAGGCCCGCTGCATGCCCTCGCGCACCACCGACGCAGCGTGAGACGAGATCACCCGCTCGTCGCTCGCGCCGTCCGTCGCCAGCACGCAGGGCCGGTCGCCGCAGCGGGCGGAGACGCGGTCGACGATGCGCAGATCAGGCCTGCGTCCGTCGTTCGCCACCGTCGCCACCACCTCGAGCATCTGCAGGGGCGTGGCCTCCACGACGGTCTGGCCGAAGGCCGCGCGGGCCAGCAGCGACGGGTTCTTGTCCAGGTAGCCGCCGGGCACGGGCTCCAGGGGGTCGTCCCCGCAGGCCCAGGGCAGCTCGCCGCTGCCGGAGACCGAGTGGCAGGTCAGCACGTGGCTGGGCGCCGTGCGCAGCTGCCCGCCGTCGACCCAGGGCACCAGGTCCCGGGCCTCCCCGAAGCCGAAGGCGCGCGCCATCACCGGCAGCCGCCGCCCCAGGGCCACGCCGGCCCGGGCGAAGAAGACGTTGCAGGACTTCGCCAGGGCCTTCTGGGTGTCCATGAGGCCGTGCTTCGCGCCCCCCGCGTCGGAGACCGTCAAGGCGGCGTCGTGCCCTTCGCAGCGCCGGGCCTCGCCCTCCAGCTCCACCGCCTCCTGGGCCAGGGCGGCGGCCGTGACCATCTTCATGAGCGAGCCCGGCGGGTAGCGCTCCCGCAGCGCGCGGTGCGAGCGCAGGCGCACGTCGGCGTCGGTGAAGGCGCTGTCCAGGCCGCCGCGGCTCAGGCCGTCGGGGTCCAGCGTGGGGAAGGTGGCCAGGGCCAGCAGGTCGCCGGTCTCCAGGTCCACCGCCACCGCGGCGCCGCGTCGGCCGTGCAGGGCGTCCATGGCGTTGTCCTGCACCTGGCCGTCGACGGTGCTGCGGACGACGTAGGGGCCCGTGGGCGGCGCGAAGCCCAGCTCGCCGTCGATGAGGCGGAGGAAGCGCTGCTTCATGCGGGCGGTGGAGAGGATGGACTCGCGGCGGGTGAGGCGGCGCAGGGCCTCGGCGGCGTCGGCCTCCAGGAAGGAGGCGGTGCCGTGGTCGCGGTGGCCGGTGATGGGGAAGGCGCGGGCGCCGTAGGGGTGCACGCGTTCCCCCTTGCGGGTGCCGGCCAGCAGGCGGTCGGCGCGGTCGACGATGGAGAACGGCTGCCCGGCGCGTCGGCGGGGGTTGCGGATCGACCACAGCGAGGCCGGGGCGAGCACCTGGCCCTCGCCGGCGGACAGCGCGCGGGCCACGGAGCCCAGGGAGCGGCCGTCGACGCGCCCCTTCGCCACGCTCACCCGCCGCCGCTGCTCGGGGGGCAGGCCCTTCACCGCGTCGGCCAGGGCCTCGCTGCGGGCCTCCACGCGTCGACCGTCGGCCACGAACACCCCGCCGTCGACCAGGTGCTGCACCAGCTCGGCCTTGCTCTGATCGACGTAGGGCCGATCCACGTCCTGCTCGGCCCGCCCGATCATCAGCCAGCCCGCCCAGGCCCAGCAGCCCAGCAGCACGACGCTGCCCCCCGCGGCGGTCCAGCGCAGGCGGTGCAGCAGGACCAGCCAGTGGTTGTAGGGGTGCAGCCCCCGCGCCGCGTCCGCGCCGGTCGCGAAGGTCACCTGGGCCAGCAGGCCCACCATCGCGCTGTTGACCAGCAGGCTGGCGCCGCCCCGGGACACGAAGGGGTAAGGCACGCCCGTGGCGGGGATGAGGCCCAGGCTCCCGGCGGTGATGACCACGGCCTGGGCGCCCAGGGACAGCGCGGCGGCGGCGGCCAGGTGCTTGCGCAGGGACTCCTCCTCCCGCACGGCGGCGACCAGGCCCCGGTGGACCAGGGCGACGGTGGAGAGCAGGACCAACGTGACGCCGAACCAGCCCAGCTCCTCGCCGACCGCGGCCAGGATGAAGTCGGACTCGACGTTGGGGATGGCCTGGGGGCTGCCCGAGCCCAGGCCGGTGCCCAGCAGGCCGCCCTCGGCCAGGGCCCAGCGGATGCCGGCCAGCGTCTCGCTGCGCTCGAAGGGGGCGAAGATGGCGACGATGCGCTGGTAGGCGTAGCCCGGGCGGTGCAGCAGGAGGATCGCGCCCAGGCCGAGGGTGCCGACGGCGGCGGAGTAGCCCAACAGGGCCGCGGATCCCGTGGCGGCCAGGCCGGCCAGCAGGGGGATGGCGGCGGCCAGGACGGCGGTGCCCAGGTCGCCTGAGAAGACCAGCGCGCTCCCGCCGGCCAGGGCCACCGTGGCCAGCAGGCGCAGGATCGCCGGGGTCATGGGCCGCAGGTCCAGGGGACGGCTCCAGGCGGCCTCGCCCTCCAGATCGGCCAGCATGTAGGCGGCGTGCAGCACCAGCAGGAGCTTTGCGCCCTCCACCACCTGCACCGACGAGCCCCCCACCCCCACCGACACCGTCGCTCCGAAGCTGGATCGACCCAGGACGCCCACCACCCCGAACAGGGCCACGGCGCCCAGGAGCAGGGCGTCGTAGCGCTTGACGGGGCCGACGACGGGGGTGCGCAGGGCGGTCTGGAACCAGTCCTTGCGCTCCATCAGGGCGGCGAGGGCGGCGGCCAGGGGCATCGCCAGGGCGGCCAGGACGGCGGCGTGGGACTGGCGCGACGCCCAGGAGAGGGCCGAGGGGAAGCGCGACGGCGTGGCCGCGGGCACGTCCAGGGCCAGGCGGCTGAGGAGCAGGATGGAGACACCGACGGGCACCAGCCACAGCACGGGCAGGGACCGATCCCAGCGCACCAGGGAGCGATCGGTGGGGCGGCCGGCGGCCAGCCAGGCCAGGAGCTGGAGCAGGGCGAAGGCGAGCAGCGCCGCGGCGGCGGGGCGCAGGACCAGGCCCACCGCGGACTCGAGCCCCAGGTGCTCGCCCACGGAGCGGGTGGTGGTCACGCCGTTGCGCTCGCGGCTGACGACCAGGGTGGCGGGCTGCCCCTTGTGGGCCTCGGTGGCCACCACGTCGAACCCGCGGCGCTCGTAGGCGGAGACGCGGGCGGGGTCGACCAGGCCCTGCTGCATGGAGGCGGCGCCGATGGCCTGGGCCCCGCCCACCAGCAGCGCCACGAACACGAGCATGCGCGCCCAGGGCCCGCCGGGAAAGGCGCTGCGGGTCTTGAGCATGAGGCGGCGCGTGGTGCTCATCGGTCCAGGAACCGGAGGGTGATCGCGTCGTCGCTGGGGTCCAGGCGGCTGAAGAAGAGCACGCTCTCGGGCAGGGCGACCCGGGCCCCCACCCGCACCGGGGGCGGTCGCCACAGGACGTTGCCGCCCTTGCGGAACTCCAGCTGCAGGGTGCGCCCGCGGGCCCGGGTCAGGCGCAGGGTGACGGGGCCGTCGTCGGGGAGCTCGGTCAGGGAGGTGAGGGAGGGCGGGTCGGCGCTGAGGTCCACGGCCAGGACCGCGCCCACCTCGTCGGCCTCGGGCAGGCCCGCGAAGACCCAGCTCTGCTCGCCGCGCTCCACCACCACGTTGAGGGGGCCCAACTCGCCCCAGGCGGCATGGGCGGTCCACAGGACGGAGACCAGGAGCAGCCAGACGATCACGGCCTGGCCCAGGGACAGGGCTGACCCGAGCGGGATCAGCACCGCCAGGACGCCGAGCGCCAGCAGGATCGCCAGGACGAACAGGCAGCTACGCAACGGGGGTCCCCTCGAGCGCTCCTACGGGAGCCTGGGGGCGATCATTGCAGGAGCGGGCGGGGGGCGACCGCCGGATGCCGCAGGGAACCTGGAGCTACGCGCGTCGTCGCCGCAAGCCCAGCAGCAGGAGGCCGGCCAGGGCCAGCCCCGTGGAGGGAGCGTCGCCCACCCCGCAGCTGCAGCCGCCGCGCCGGCTCGCGCCGCCGCCGTCGTCGTCGTCGTCCGTCGTGGCGTCGTCGTCGTCGTCGTCGGCCGCGTCGTCGTCGTCGCCGTTGTCGTCGTCGTCGGCCGCATCGTCGTCGTCCGCTGCGTCGTCGTCGTCCGAAGCGTCGTCGTCGTC
>CALCXL010000694.1 GCA_937907595.1 uncultured Pseudomonadota bacterium | reverse complement strand
GATGCGCGGCTCGTCCAAGTCGGTCGACTCCACGAACAGCGAATCGGTCCGGTTGTCGGTGCTGCCGACGAACGAGAGGAGGGCGACGTAGGACTCGCCCGGCTGCAGGACGACGTTGATGTCGTCGGTGGACCAGCCCTCGTCCAGGTCGAAGTCGAGGAGCTCGAGCGGCCGGTTGCCCTCGTTCAGGAAGGTGAGGGGGACGTCGTGGGGCGCGCCGTCGGCCGGGATCTTGATCAGCAAGTCCGACGGGCTCAGCTCCGGCCCCGACACCCCGGGCATGTAGGTCAGGGTGTGGACGCCCTCCCACTCGCCGGCCACGACGAGGCGCCCGCGCGCCCCCGCGGCGAGGTGTCGAGGACGATCCCCGGCCTGAAAGACCGCATCGACGCCCAGGAGCGTGAGGTTGCCGTCGGCTGCCGAGTAGATCCGGAGATCGTGCCAGTTGGCCACCAACGCCGTGCCGTCCTCCAGGGAGTCCAGGCGCACCGCGATCCCGTGGGTGTCGGCGCGGGCGAGGACGTCGCCCTCGGGGGAGAGCAGCGCCAGGCCGGCGGAGCCCAGCGCCACCAGGACGTTGCCGCCCTCCACCTCCAGCAGCGCGTACACCGGAGAGGCCAGGGAGACGCGCCGGAGCTCAGCGAGGGAGGCGTCGAGGAACAGCACGTCGCCGCCCAGCGTCCCGGCGACGAGCCCCTCGCCCAGCGCGGCGATGCGGTTGACGTTCCCGAACCCGCCGGTCACCACCGCTTCGGGCAGCGTGTCGCCGGACACGTCGAAGGCGGCGATCCCGTCGTCGTGGGAAGCGATGTACAGCGTGCCGTTCAGGTACGCGGGCTCCTCCAGGGTGGTCGACGTGGAGCGCTCATCGAGCAAGACGGGGCTGCGCGGATCCGTGACGTCGAGCAGCGCGACCCAGGGCGTGCGCTGGACCTCGTCCTGGTGGGAGACGACGAAGGCCCGGTCCGACGTGCCGTTGATGTGCGAGCAGCGCGGGTAGGTGCCGTGGGAGCCCGCAAAGGTGAGGCGCCCTGACTGCTCGGGCGCGGCGGGCTCGGACACGTCGTGCAGGCTGAGCGACTGCACGCCGGTGCAGACGTAGGCGACGTCGCCCCAGATCTCGACGTCGGTCGCCTCGAAGAACGTCGACGTGTTCGCGGAGCGGCTGCCGTAGACGAGGACGTCCCCCAGCGGCGGCGGAGCGATGGGCGGATCCGGCCCGCGCGTGGCCGTCGACGGACAGGCGGTCAGCACGAGCGCCGCGAGCGGGAGGAAGCGAAGCATTGCCCCCCAGTCTCGCGAGCCTGCAGGAGGTTTCACGGGCGCGTCGATTCGCCGGGATCTCTCGCGCGTAACGTCGGCCCTGGGGTCCGCGTCCCTCTGCAGGACGGTGGGATCTCACCTCGCGATCCTCCAGATGTCCCCCTGGAACGACCGATCCAGTCCCACGTCCCCCAGGATCACCCCATGCCTCGAATCCTCCCCGACGACGAGCACAACCAGGCGATGTCGGCCCTGGTCCACCCCGAGTCCTGGCCGCCGCCCGTCGTCTCGGGTGAGCGCTACAACCTGGTGGTGATCGGAGGAGGCACCGCGGGGCTCATCGCGGCCCTCGGCGCGGCCGGCCTGGGCGGCAAGGTGGCCCTGATCGAGAAGCACTTCCTGGGTGGCGACTGTTTGGTCACCGGCTGCGTCCCGTCGAAGGGGCTGCTCTCCGCCGCGCACGTGGCCCACCTGGCCGCTGGCGCGGATGCCTACGGCGTGCACACCGGCGGGGTCCGGGTCGACTTCTCCGAGGTCATGGCGCGCATGCGGCGGATCCGGGCCGACATCGCGCACCACGACGCCGCGACGAAGCTGGCGGAGGCCGGGATCGACGTCTTCTTTGGCGCGGGGCGGTTCGTCGGTCCGGACACGATCGAGGTGAACGGCGCCACCCTTCGCTTCGCGCGGGCCATCCTCGCCACCGGCGCCCGTGCGCTTCGGCCGCCGATCCCGGGGATCGAAGAGGCCATCGACAACGAGGGGGTCTTCGAGCTCACCGAGCTGCCGCCGCGCGTCGTCGTGGTGGGCGGCGGACCCATCGGCTGCGAGCTGGGGCAGGCCTTTCGGCGCTTCGGCAGCGACGTGGCCATCGTCGACGCTGCGCCCCGCATCCTGAACAACGACGACGCCGACGCGGCCGCGGTGGTCGCCGAGCAGCTCCGCTCCGAGGGGATCGCGCTGCACACCTCCACGAAGGTGCTGCGGTTCGAGCGAGTGGGTGAGGACCGCCTGGTGGTCGCGGAGAAAGACGGCGCCGAGCTGCGGTTGACCGGGGACGTGATCCTCCTGGCCATCGGCCGGGCGCCCAACGTCGACGGCATCGGGCTGGAGGAGGCGGGGGTGAGCTTCGGCCGGGCGGGGGTCGAGGTCGACGACCACCTCCGCACGTCGAACCCCCGGATCTACGCGTCGGGCGACGTCGCCTCCCGCTTCAAGTTCACTCACGCCGCGGACGCGCTCTCCCGCATCGCCCTGCAGAACGCGCTGTTCTTCGGCCGCAAGAAGGCGAGCGATCTGGTCATCCCCTGGTCGACCTTCACGGATCCGGAGGTGGCCCACGTCGGCATGGGCCAGGATGAAGCCGCCGCCCGCCAGGACGTGGAGGCGTTCGAGGTGCCGTTCAGCGGCAACGACCGCAGCGCCCTGGAGGGCGAGACGACCGGGTTCGCGCGGGTCTACGCCGACCGCCGCGGGCAGATCCTCGGTGCGACGGTGGTGGGGCGCCACGCGGGGGAGATCATCGCGCCGCTGACCCTCGCGATGACGCACCGCATCGGCTTGGGAGGCATCGCCGCGACCATCCATGCCTACCCCACGCGCATGGCCGTCGTCGCCGCCCTCGGCAACGCCTGGAACCGCACCCGTCTCACGCCCACGGCGGCCCGCGTCCTGAGCACGCTGCTGCGGTGGCGGCGGTGAGCAGGGGGACGGAGGCTGGTCGGGGGGACGACGCTCGGTTTGGGTGCCTCACGGAGAGCATCGATCGCGTTCGCCCGTGGGCGCCTGACCGGTCGCTGCCCTTGGATCGGACGGGGGCAGCCTCGGCGTGACGCGCTTCACACCCGGGTCGCCGGCGGAGGCCCCTTCGCGGGCGTCCGCCTCGCCTGCGTCCCCCCTCCCGCCCGACCGGGAGCTGCTCGCCCTGCTCCGAACGAACGACCGGGCCGCGTTCTCGGCCATGGTGCGCGCATGGACGCCGGGGCTCCGCCGGGTGGCCCGCGGGTTCGTGCGCAGCGATTCGGTGGCGGAGGAGGTGGTGCAGGAGACCTGGCTGGGGGTGCTCAAGGGCCTGCCCGGCTTCGAGGGTCGCTCCTCGGTCAAGACCTGGGTCCATCGGATCCTGATGAACCGGGCCCGCACCCGCGGCGTTCGGGAGGGGCGGATGACGCCGCTGAGCGCGCTGGGGCGCGAAGACGCGGACATCGACGCCGATCGCTTTCACCCGGACGGCAACTGGTCCAACCCCGTGGCGCCCTGGAGCGCCGACGCGGCGGACGAGCTG
>CALCXL010000693.1 GCA_937907595.1 uncultured Pseudomonadota bacterium | reverse complement strand
CGGTGGCCCAGAAGTCCGACGAGCGCGGCGCGGCGCAGGCGGTGCTGGTGCAGGTGAACATCGGCGGCGAACAGAGCAAGGCGGGCGTCTCCCCCCAGGAGGTGGGCGACCTGCTGGCCGCGCTGCCGGCGGGCCTGGCGGTGCGCGGGCTCATGGCCATCCCCCCTCCCCGCGACGACCCCGAGGCCAGCCGGGCCGACCACCGCGCCCTGCGCCAGCTGCGGGATCGGCTGCAGGACGCCCACGGCCTGGCCCTGCCCGAGCTGTCCATGGGCATGTCCGGCGACTTCGAGGTGGCGATCGCCGAGGGCTCCACGGAGGTGCGCGTGGGCACGGCGATCTTCGGCCCGCGGCCGGACTGACCCCCCCCGGCGGGGCCGACCGCTATATTCGCGGCCCGGAGGCTCGACGATGCAAGCCCTGTTCGCTGTCCTGCAGCCGCTCTTCAAGAAGATCGGCGACATCTTCGACCTCTTCGATCTGAGCTTCCTGGTCGCGGGAGGCAGCAGCCTGCTGGCGATCCTGTACGTCGGCGGCATGCTCGACCTGCGCCAGCACATGCCCCAGGGCGACGGCGGCGTGGCCTGGTTCTTCCTCAGCCTGATCATGGTCACGGTCTGGGGCCTGATGTCCTTCGCCGTGGGGCCGCTGTTCAAGCGGGTCTTCTCCTGGCTGCCCATCCTGCGGCGCGCGCCCTGGGACGGCACCACCTTCGACCTGTACCTGCGCGACGCCCTGGCGGGCCACGGCCTGGGCGAGCACCCGCTGGTGGGCGACTACCTGGGCCGACCGAAGGCCGAGTACCGGCTCTACGTGCGGCTCTGGGCGGAGGTGCGGGAGGCCGATGAGGTGGCGGACAGCTTCGAGCTGCTGCGGCGCTTCTGGGTGCTCACCGCCTCCTACGACGCGCTGGCGACCTCGGGGTTGTTCTGGGCGGCGGCGTTCATCCTGGGGGCGGTCCGGCCGGAGCTCAGCCCCATCGACCAGCCCATGTCCGCGGCGGCGGCGGGCCTGTCGATCTTCTTCGCGCTGTGCGCCGCGCACGAGGCGTCGCGCTCCCGCTCCAACCAGGTGGAGGAGCTGGCCGCGACGTTCGCCTACCTGGTGCATCGCCGGGACAACCCGACCCCCGCCGCCCCGCCCCTGCCGGGGCTCTGAGCGGCGCCCGGGGCGATCAGCTGTTGCCGTAGTCCCGCAGCATCTTGCGCAGCTCCAGCACGTGCAGCTCCTCGGTGCCGATCATCGTGCGGGCGTACTCCTCGATGTAGATGGAGGCGCCCTCCACCACGTCCAGCAGCCGCTTGTAGAGCCTCAGGGCCCGCTCTTCGTGGGCCAGGCTCTCCCGCAGGATGGGCTCGATGCGGTGGCGGTGGGTCTCCTCGATGGGCGCGATGCCCAGGCTGGGGTGCCCCTCCAGGCCCGTGAGGATCTCCCCCGCCTGCTCGGCGTGAGCGAGGGACTCCGCCGCCTGCGCCCGCATGAACTGGACCAGCGGGATGCGGTGCGGGCCCGTGATCATCAGGCCGTAGTGGGTGTAGCGAACCACCCCGCTCAACTCCGCCTCGAGGATGGCGTTGAGCATGGCGACCGTCTCTTCAACATCAAGATCTTGCATGGCCGAAGCAGATAGCACGGTCGGCCAAGCCCGGCCCAGTGAAGGGGCGATCACTCCGGCACGATCACTCGGGGACGACGGGCTCCACGCCGGGCACCAGGGCCGCCCAGGTGCCCGGGTGGCGGAGCTGGTAGCGGCGGTTGACCTCCAGGCCGTCGACCTCCTGCTCCAGGCCGTCGGGCCAGGCGATGCGCAGGGACACGGGCTCCGACTCGCCGCCCAGACCAAAGTGCAGGCGCGAGGGCGTCTGCCCCTGACTGCGCTGGCTGTGCAGCTCGCGGGTCTGGGTGCGGGTGGCGCTGAGCAGCTCGACGACGGCGCCGTAGCCCTCCCCGTTGCCCCGGGGGCCCGCCAGATCCAGGTCGATCCAGGACTCCCCGCCGCAGCGGCTGCGGTGCAGCTCGGGCACCAGGCCGGGGCCGGTCATCAGCACGTCCAGGAAGCCGTCGCCGTCGAAGTCCGCGGTCACGGAGGCGTAGTGGTCGTCCTCGCTGTTGACGCCCCAGGCGTCGGAGACGTCCTCGAAGCGGCCGTCGGGCAGCCCCCGGAAGAGCAGGTCGGGGAAGTTGTCGGTCTCGTCGTGGGCGATGCCGCTGGCCTGGATCATCTCGACCCAACCGTCGTTGTCCAGATCGGCAAAGTCGATGCTCCAGCCCAGGGAGCCCAGGGAGCCCACCGGCCGCGCAGGGCTCAACCCCAGGGACGCCGCCGCCTCCACGTAGCCGTCGCCCACGCTGAGCATGCAGCGCGGCGGGCCGTTGTCGCTGACGCACCAGTCGAGCACGCCGTCGTCGTTGAGGTCGATGCTGTCCATCCCCATGGCGTTCCAGCCGAAGGTGAAGCCCAGCTCCACGGCCACGTCGGTGAAGCGCGGCACGCCGTCGGGGCCGAGGCCGTCGTTGCGGAAGAGGCCGCTGCGATCGCCCTGGTCCTTGAGGAGGATCACGTCCAGGTCGCCGTCGCGGTCGAAGTCGCTGAGGGCGGAGGCGATGCTGTCCGAGCCCTCGGTGCCCACGACGAGGTCGGTGACGTGCTGGAAGACGCCGTCCTCGCGCTGCAGCAGCAGGGGGTGCGACGCGTTCGGCTGCGGGTCCTGGGCCAGCTGCTGGGTGGGCAGGAAGAGGTCCAGGCGGCCGTCACCGTCCAGATCCCCGAAGACCACGGTGGTCCAGACCTTGCCCGGGGTCGGATCCTGGTGCAGGGAGACCGCGGCGCCCCACTGCAGGCCGCCCAGGTTGGGGAAGTACTCCACGTGGCCGAAGCCGGAGGTCACGATCTCCGGCAGGCCGTCTCCGTCCAGGTCCACGGCCGACACGGAGACCACGCGCACGTCGGCCACGAAGTCCGGCAGCCAGGCGGCGGGCTGCACGA
>CALCXL010000692.1 GCA_937907595.1 uncultured Pseudomonadota bacterium | reverse complement strand
GTTCTACGACGACGCCGTTCTCCAGCAGGCGGACCTCGTCCAGCACCATCCAGCCCAGGGCGCACTGGGCCTCCAGGTCCTCCACGATGCGCTCCAGGGCCTGGCGCGGCGCGGACTCCGTGGCTTCCTCCAGCATCGCCCGGAACAGGGGCGCCGCCAGCGTCTCCGCCACGCAGAAGCGGTCCAGGGTGGCCAGGATCACCCGCTTGAAGGTGGAGCTCCCGTGGCCCTGGTGCAGGACCAGCGAGCCCTCAGCCACCTCCAGGATGTCCGTGTCCTGGCCGCCGATGGCCGAGTAGACCTCCCAGCACATGTCCGCGTGGTCGAGCTCGTTGCCCACGAAGAGGTGCGCTGCCTGCAGCACGTCGCTGGAGAACCCCAGCCGGATCAGCCAGGTCAGCAGCTCCGCGCCCACGGCCGCGCCGCGGTACTCCGCCAGCGTGCGCGCCCGCCACTCGGCCAGAACGATCTGCATGTTGGCAGCCACTGCGCTCTCCGGAAGGGTGCGAAGAGTAGCAAGGTCCCAGTCCCTGCTACAGACTGCCGCCGTGGGCATCGACTCTTCCCTCCCGTCCCTGGACGACCGCCCGCACCTCCTGGGCATGCGGCCCGTCGACCTGCAGGCCCACCTGGAGGAGCAGGGGCAGCCCTGTCGCCCGGAGTTCGCGCGCCGCATCCAGGCCCAGCTCATCTCCCACGGCCGGGCGGAGATCGCCCCCCGGCGCCCCGTGCCCCAGCGGATCCTGCGCTACCTGGACCAGCACACCCGCCGCGATCGGCTGGAGGTGCTCGAGCGCGCCGAGGACCCCGCCGACGGCTTCGTGAAGTACCTGCTGCGTCACCCCGACGGCGCCGTCACCGAGGCCGTGCGCATCCCCCTGCTCAAGGAGGGCTGCTTCACCGTCTGCCTGAGCAGCCAGGTGGGCTGCGCCATGGGCTGCGTCTTCTGCGCCACGGGCCGGCTGGGGCTCAAGCGCAACCTGCGCGCCTGGGAGATGGTGGCCGCCTGGATGACCCTGCGCGACGAGGCCCCCGGGCGGGTCACCGGCGCCGTCTTCCAGGGCCAGGGCGAGCCCCTGCACAACTACGACGCGGTGATGCAGGCCGCCCAGATCCTCAGCGATCCCTGCGGCGGGCGGATCCGCCAGGAGGCCATCACGATCTCCACCGTGGGCCTGGTGCCGGCCATCCGTCGGTACGCCCAGGAACAGCGGCCCTATCGGTTGATCGTGTCCCTGACCTCTGCCGTCGGCGCCCGCCGCGCCGAGCTCCTGCCCGTGGCCGGGCGCTTCGCGATGCACGAGCTACGCGAGGCCGTGCACGAGGCCGCCGCCCAGTGGAGCGGCCGCTTCACGGTGGCGATGGTGATGATGGAGGGCGTCAACACGGGGCAGGACGAGGTCGACGGCCTGCGGGACCTGGTGGAGGGCCTGAGGGTCCGCATCAACCTCATCGACGTCAACGACGCGCGGCCCGACGGCTACCGACCCCCGGACGAGGGCGAGCGCCGGGGCTTCATCGATCGCTTGCAGGCCCTGGGCGTGCCGGTGGTCCGGCGCTACTCGGGCGGATCCCAGCGCCACGCGGCCTGCGGGATGCTGGCCGCCACGCGCTGGGACGAAGGGGAGGGGGCCGCTGAGCCCCCGACCGATCTCGCTACTTCTTGAGGGGGGAGAGGCTGACCGACAGCATGCGGCCCTGCATCTCCGGGATGGCGGAGTCGAGCTTGCCGTGGTCCTTGACCATCTCCGTGGCCACGCGCAGCGTCTCCCGTCCCACGTCCTGACGCCGCATCTCTGCGCCGCGGAAGCGAACGGTCAGGCGCACGCGGTTCCCGTCTTCCAGGAACTCCTTGGCGTGCTGCATCTTCACCTCCAGGTCGTGCCCGGCGGTGTTGGGACGCATCCGAATCTCCTTCGGCGTGTTGTCCGTGGCGGCCTTCTTCTTGGTGCGGGCCGCGCGGTCTGCCTCGTACTTGTGCCGACCGAAGTCCAGCAGCTTGCACACGGGCGGGCGCGCGTCGGGCGAGACCTCCACCAGATCGAGTCCGCGTTCCATGGCCATGGCCAGGGCTTCGTGAGTCTCGACAATGCCGACCTGTTCGCCCTCTTCATCGATCAGCCGGATGGGGCTGATACGAATCATTCGGTTGCGGCGGGGCCCTCGGTCGACGGGCATCTCTGGGGGTCGTCTGCGGCGAATTTCGCACCTCCGGTTGTGGTGAGGGAGCCCCTTCAGGGGGGCCTCCCGGCAGCGGAGACTCTGCTCCGCTCGAGAATGGACCGCGGGAATACCACGATTGCCAGGTTCGATCGAGGGCAGGACGGTTATTCGGCTGCCGATGAGGGCGCGGCAGCCGCGATTCGGTCGATCGCAGCCCCCCGGTCGACCGATCGGGCCCCCGCTCAGCCCCCCGGCGCCCGGTACTGGCCCGCGGCGTACCAGGGCATGCAGCGGACCATCGTGCGCCCCCGGCTGTAGGACGCGCCCTCGACGTCGCGCTCGATCACCACCCGCTCGCCCGGCTGCAGGTCGTACTCCACCCGGGTGCGCGAGGTGCCGTCCTCGTAGCCTCCGCCGGTCCACACGTCGATCACCACCTCACCCACCGCGCGCAGGGGGCCCTGGTTCTCCATCACGCAGCGGATCTGGGAGCAGTCCCGCCCGCAGTCGCCCAGCGCCTCCATCTGCACCGGCTCCACCAGCAGGCCCTTGTGCAGCGCGCCCCAGCCGGTCGCCGCCAGGAGGGCGAGCGCGGCGATCGTGAGTCCGGTGTCAAGGAGGTGCGACATCGCGGTCAATTCTACCCGCCCGCGAGGCAGGGACCTTGCCCGGCCGGGGGACCGCTGGCAGACTCCGGCGCCTGGAGAGCCCCTACATGCGATCGATCCTGCTCACCGCCCTCATGCTCGCGCCGTCCCTGGCGTTCGCGCAGCCCGCCGACCCCGCCCCCAACCAGGCGGACGACGAGGCCCCCGCCGACGAGGCCCCCGCCGACGAGGCCCCGGCCGACGAGGCTCCGGCCGACGAGGCTCCGGCCGACGAGGCGCCGGCCGACGAGGCTCCCGCCGACGAGGCTCCCGCCGACGAGGCTCCCGCCGACGAGGCCCCGGCCGAAGCCGCCGCCGTGGAGGAGGCTCCCGCTCTCGATCCAGCCGTCGCCGCGGCCGCCACCGCCGACGCCGCTGAGCCCATCGCCGCCATGGGCGGTACGCCCTGCACCTACACCGATCTGCAGGGCCAGTTCACGGTGACCGTCGACTGCGCGCTGCTGCAGGACCACACCGGCAACAGCCAGCCCCACAAGCGCATCTGGCTGGGCGGCGCCCACAGCCAGTTCAACATCATCGAGGTCCCCGAGCCCTACCGCACCGTGCAGCTCAAGGAGGTCATGGACGCCCTGGGCCGCGACTGGGGCAGCAAGAAGACGCCCGAGCGTGCCGGGGACACCAAGTTCGCCGGCATCGACGCCATGGCCGTCACCGAGCACAAGCAGCGCACCACGTCGAGGACCTGGCTGTTCAACCTGAACGGCCGCAACGTCATCGCCAACGCCGTGGCCCTGGGCAAGAACGGCAAGAAGCGCAAGGCGCACCTGGCCATGCTCACCGAGGCCCTGGAAGCCGGCTTCCAGCTCAACTGAGCCGTCGACCGGACCCGTTCGAGGCCCCGACCGGAACGCCGGCTCGGGGCCTCGGCCGTTCTCGCGCCCAGCCTGCCCCTCGACCGTTCCAGGGGCCGGTCGCTACTCCATGGTCTGCGGCCAGGGCTTGAGCTTCGTGGCCGTGGCGGCCTCGTGCCCGCCGACGATCACCAGCTCCGGATGGGCCTGCCCAAAGACGTGCAGCCGCCACTGGTTGGCCCAGTTCAGGCGCCAGTCGTCCTCCAGCAGCCCGCGCACCAGCGCGCTCTTGGGGGCCGGCTCCTGCCAGTGCCGATCCACCCAGGCGCAGTCGCCGGTGAAGAGCCAGGAGCCGCCCTTGAGGTTGAGCATCACGGCCATGTGCCCCGGGGTGTGCCCGCCCGCCTGCATCACCACCACGGAGCCGTCGCCGAAGAGGTCCCGGTGGCCTTCGAAGGGCCCGTAGGCCCCGCTGCCCGCAAAGTCGACGTGCTGGACCCCCTGCCTCCCCTCGAAGGGGCTGGTGTCGGGCTTGCCCAGGGCGCCGCCGCGAAAGGCCGCCTCCCACTCGCCGGGGCCCACGTGCAGGGTGGCGGCGGGGAAGTCCTCGACCCCGGCGACGTGGTCGGGGTGCATGTGGGTCAGCACGATGTGCCGGACCTCGGCGGGGTCCAGGCCGGCCTCGGGCAGGCGGTCCACGGCGGCCGCGCCGGGCTCCATGGTCACGCTCAGCAGCTTCGCCATCTGCCGACCGGGGTAGTCGGCGGTGCTGACCGACGTGCGGCGCGGGAAGCCGGCGTCGATGAGCACGGTGCCCTCGGTCGGGTGCTCGAAGACGTAGACCCAGACCGGCAGGCTGAGGCGCTCGGAGCCGCCCCCCTGCACCACCAGCCGCTCGGCGCTGCCGGTGTAGGCCACGGCGAGGGCGCGCAGGGTGCCGCCGGGCAGGGCGTCGCGGTCGACGCTCCAGTCGGGCACCTGCGGCATGGTTTCCGGGGGCACGGCCTTGGGCGCGCAGCCCAGGAGCAGGGCGGAGATCAGCGGGAGGATCAGTCGCATGCCGGCAGGATAGCCGGCGCCGTCACCGCGGCTTGCGCGCCAGCACCAGCATCTTGCGGGACGAGCCCAGCACCCGGTCGATCCGCCTCATGCCGATCATCGCCACGCGCTTGGCCAGCCCGTACTGGTGCAGGAACAGCCGCACCGAGATCGGCTCCAGGGGCCGCACGTCGACCAGCTCCAGGCCCGCCGATTCGAGGAGACGTCCCACGTTCTTGCGGCCGAAGTAGCAGTAATGCTGGCCTTCGTACATCTCGTCCCGGAGGCCCGCGGTGCGGCTCGGGAAGGCACGGAACGCGCGCAGGAACAGCGGCACCAGGGGCCAGTCCTCGTTGACCGTGGAGAGGACCAGCTCCCCCCCGGGGCGGATGAGGGTGGCCACGTCGCTGAGCGTCTGGCGCGGCTGGGGGAGGTGCGCCAACACGTCGAACATCGCCACCCGGTCGAAGGAGCTGGGCTCCAGGCCCACGTGGCCCGGCTCGCCCAGCAGGACGTCGCCGCGGCTGCGCGAGCGCGCCTCCTCCACGCTGGCGTCGGACACATCCACCCCGGTCACGGTCCAGCCCCGCTCCTGAAGCTCGGCGAGCAGGTGGCCGCGGGAGCAGCCGATCTCCAGGAGATCGCCGTGCCGCCGGGGCCCGCAGAGCTCCTCCATGGCGTCGGCCTGGGTGCGCGCGATCGCCTCGAAGACCCCGTCGTCGCGACCGGCCACGTCCGCCTTGCCCTCGTGGGCCAGGACCGCGCTGTAGTAGGCGTGGATGGCGCTGGCTTCGCCGTGCTCGGCCGTGCACCGCACGCCGCAGGTGGGGCACTCCAGCAGCGGGCCGGCGCGCAGGGTCAGCAGGGGCTGCAGGTTGGGATCACCGCAGAGCGGGCACAGGGTGCGGGGCACGCCGCCGGGAGCGATCCCCCGGGCTCGGACGGCGTCAGCGGGATCCACGACGCCTCAGGGGCTGGTGGGCTGGGCCGCCGGGCGATCGCGCCGGAGCCGCTGACGCAGGCTGATCCGCTCGCGCCCCTCGGCCCGGCGGCGGTTGCCCAGCAGGCGCGACGTCACCTTGCTGGCCTTGGTCGGACCCTGCTGCCCGGGCAGCCCCAACCCGTCGACGGAGCCCCGGTAGCCCCGGCTCAGGGAGCGGGCCTTGCGGGCCATGGAGTACTGGATCATCTCGATGAAGCGCCAGGCCAGGTACTTGGCCCGCATGTCCTGCCCCACCGCCACGCCGCTGAGCAGCCGGGGCAGGAACAGGATCGCCGGATCGATGCCCGCCTTGCTGGGAATGCGCGCCAGCTTGTGGTGCCACCCGCCCTCGATCATCTTGACCATGGCCGACTTCGGCAGGATCGGCATGAGGCCGTAGGCCATGAACCAGGGCCTC
>CALCXL010000691.1 GCA_937907595.1 uncultured Pseudomonadota bacterium | reverse complement strand
AAATACAGGCCGGTGACGGCGTAGCGCAGGCCCGGCAGGGGCAGCCCCAGGGCCAGGCTGAGCGACAGGACCCCCAGCACCAGGCCCAGCAGCGCCTCCAGCCGGCGCATCACGAGGCCGCCGGGTCGATGCGGAACACGCCGCAATCGGTGGCCACCACCACCCGCCCCCGGGCGTCGGCGGCCAGGTCCCGGGCCTGCCCGCAGAGCGCCCACCGCCGCGCGGGGCCCCCTCCGGCCGGCCGGGCGATGACCAGGCCCGAGTAGGCCGCCGCGCCCCACAGCAGGTCGTGGGTGGGCTCGTGCAGGAGCGAGCGCAGGCCGAACGCGAAGGGCAGGCGGCGGGTCAGCTCCAGGGTGTCGGCGTCGAACGCGAGCACAACCCCCTCGAAGAAGCGGCCGACGTAGACCTCGGGGCGCTGGGGGTCGGGCACCACGGTCCAGTTGAAGCCGCCGATGAGGCGGTGCCCCAGGGCCTCCCCGCCGGGCCAGCCGACGCGGCGCAGGGAGTCGTCGGTCCAGAGCCCCACGGTCCAGAAGGACCGGCCGTCCGGGGCGAAGGCCGCCTCCTCGATCTCGTGATCGACCATCAGCACGTGAGCCCGCCGGGCCTCCGAGGCACGCAGGACCCAGGCGAAGGGCGCCGATTCGCAGCCCACCAGGACGTCGCCCTCCTCCCCGTCGAAGGCCGCGAGGGCCGCCGGCGGAAGGGGCATCCAGGCGGAGATCCAGCAGCCGTCGACGGCGACGAAGGCCCCCTGCCCCGTCGCGTAGTCCATGCGGATCAGGCCGCCCGCGTCCTCCCCGGCGACGCTGACCCAGGCGCCGCCGTCGAAAGGCCCGCCGACCTCCTCCAGGCCCACGCCCGCCGGATCCCAGACCGCCCAGTCGTCGAAGCCGTCGGGCCGACGCCTCACCAGCTGATCGGCCTCGCGATCCGTGTACAGCACGTCCTCGCCGTCCACGGCCAGAGAGAAGACGTCGCGCCGATCGTCCAGCTTCTCGACCCCCGGCGGCAGATCGCCCGGTGCCGTCCACATCAGCACCGTCAGGCCCCGGACCGAGCACAGCGCCGCCCAGGCCAGCAGGGGCAGGGCGGCCGCGAAGGCGTGGCGGGGCTCCAGGGCCGACCAGCCCCGGACGGTCGGCGCCAGGCCCCGGACGCGCGGGCCCAGGCCCCAGGCCATCGCCAGCACGCCCAGTCCGGATCCCCAGGCGACCAGGGCCCGGCCCGCGCTGGGGGCGTCCAGCAGCACCGAGGCGCTGTAGAGCCCCACCAGCCCGCCCAGCACGATCGTCGGCCGCCGCCACCGCAACAGCAGCAGACCGGGCAGACCCCAGGCCAGGGCGCCGCCCACGGGCGTTCCCAGCGGGCTGTCCAGCCAGATCTCACGCAGGCCGAACGCGGGGCTGTGCATGCCCGGCCCCTCCAGCAGCGTGGTGCCCGCGAGCCAGGCCAGGGCCGCCGCCGCCGCCGCCACCGCGCCCCGGGAGAGCGCTCCCGCGGAGGGCTGACCCACCGAAGCCGTCGACGTCGCCGCCACGAGCCCCAGCCAGAAGAGCCAGCGGTCGAGCCCCGCGCCCACCGCCAGCACCCCCAGGGCGGCCAGGCCCCCGGCCATCGCCAACAGGGACTCCAGCCCGCCGACCAGCCCCAAGCCGCCGGGGATCCGCCCCTCCCGCGCGGCCAACGCACCCACCAGCAGGCCGACGGCGGCGAGGGGCAGGATCTCCCGCCCCTGGGTGAAGAGCAGCGGGGAGGCGTCCACGGGCCCGCTCAAGATGCCCAGGAGCCCCAGCACCCGCACCTCCAGCCAGGCGGCGGGCGGGTTCCACCAGCCGAAGCCGGCGGCCAGGATCGACGGGGCCGCGAGCAGGAGCACGGCGAGGGCGACGCGACGGGGCATGGGGCGTCGATGGTAGCGGTAGAGTGGGGCCGCATGCGGCGTCTGCTCCCCCTGCTCGTCCTCCTCGTCGCCTGCCGCTGGGGCGGGGACGGCGTGCCCAAGCCCCTGGCGGCCCTGGCCGACGGCGCCGCCTGGACCGATCCCACCACCACCGTCGCCTGGGTGGCCATCCCCGGAGCCCCCTACGCCCTCAGCCGCACCGAGGTCACCGTCGACCAGTTCCGGCGCTGCGTGAAGGCCGGCGCCTGCGATGACAAGGAGGCCGGGGGCATCGAGTGGCAGGAGCAGCCCTGGAAGCGGGACGCGCTCTGCAACTGGAACCACGCCGATCGCGGCGACCACCCCATCAACTGCATCGACTGGACCGACGCCGACGCCGTCTGCCGCTGGGCCGGGGGCCGCACCCCCACCAAGGAGGAGTGGCTGGAGGAGGCGAAGGGCGGCGAGGACCGCCTCTTCCCCTGGGGCGACGCCATGGCCGACTGCAGCACGGCGGTGATGAACGACTGGAAGACCCACCCCTCGGGCGGCCGCCGCACCGGGTGCGGGACCCAGACCACCGCGCCGGTGTGCAGCCGGCCCAAGGGCAACAGCCGCAGCGGCCTCTGCGACCTGGCCGGCAACCTGTGGGAGTGGACAGCGACCCAGGAGTTCGACGACACCCCGCCCCGCTACAACCTGGGCGGCTCCTACGAGAACGCGGCGGACGTGCTCACCACCGACTTCACCATGGTCAACCCCGTCTGGTGCCGCACGCCCGCCCTGGGCACCCGCTGCCGACGGGCCCGCTGAGCCCCGCGCCCGCCCCCGATCGAAGCGCTTGGGTTCCGCCCCCCCGCCCTGCATCCTGGGAGCCATGCGCATCCTCCTCCTGCTCCTCTGCTCCCTCCCCCTGGCCTGCACCGCGCCCCGGGAGTCCCTGGACGACGACGACGCGGCCGACGACGACGACTCGGCGGCGACCGGCGACGACGACGACGCAACCGCGAGCGACGACGACGACACCACGGACGACGACGACGCGGCCCCCGATCCCACGGTCACGATGGTCTCGCCCGGCGCGGGCACGATCTTCGAGAACGGCGCGCCCATCGCCTTCGTGGCCCAGGTGAGCGACCCCACCTACCCCGTCGAGCAGCTGCAAGCCGCCTGGACCGCCGACGGCACCGACTCCCTGGGCACCCTGCCCGTGGGCTTCGACGGCAGCGCAAGCCCCTCCCCCACCACCCTGGACCCGGGCTGGCACGACGTGGAGGTCCGCGTCACCAATCCCGGCGGCGGAACGGCGTCGGACAGCGTCAGCGTCGGCGTCTGCGATTGGGCGCCGGCAGAGACCTTCGACTCCACCCTGAGCGGCTGGACGGCCTTCGGCGACGCCTCCTGGGACCCCTCGGGCTTCCTGGAGCTGACCGGTAACTTCCAGGATCGCGCTGGGCAGCTGTTCAACACGGACGACGTGGTCAGCCCCGGCGACGTCGGCATCCGCTTCTCCATCCAGACGGGCCCGAACGTGGGCAACGGCGCCGATGGGTTCGCGCTCAGCATCATCGACGCCGCCGATCCGGCCGACCTGGCCGCGATCCTGGCCACAACGGCCAACGGGGGCGGGCTGGCCTACGGCTACGGGGGCCCCTACGGATCCCTGGTGCGCGACGCCTTGCACGTGGAGATCGACACCTGGCACAACGTCTACAACGGCACCACGGAGCTGCACACAGACCCCACGCCGGACAACCACATCGCCATCACCCTGGACGGCAACCCCGGCGACCACCTGCTCTGGGCGCCCGTGCCGGACATCGAGGACATGGCCTGGCACGAGGTCGTCGTGGACATCGAAGGCGACCACATCCACCTGGAGCTCGACAACGTCACCCTCATCGACGACACGCTGACCGGCTGGTCGTTCCGCGGCGGCTACATCGGCTTCTCGGGCTCCACGGGCTTCTACACCAACGTCCACCGCGTGGACGACCTGCAGATCCTGGACGAGTGCCTTGTGCCCTGAGCGTTCGGCGCGGGTAGATTCGCGGACCCTTCCCGGAGCTGTCATGCGTTTGCCCGCCCTCGCCGCCGCCCTGTTCCTGCTGGCGGCCCTCGCCCTGACCGCCTGCAGCACGGAGCGGCACCACCCCGCGGGCTACGCCGGCTCCACTGTCCACCCCATCGACGCCAAGCTGGCCACCGAGGACTGCCGGGACTGCCACGGCGCCCAGCTGGACGGCGGCACCGCGGGCGTGAACTGCGACGACTGCCACCAGACCGGCTGGCGCGAGGACTGCCTCTACTGCCACGGCGGGGAGGACAGCCCCGACGGCGCCCCCCCGCGGGACATCGACGGCACCGTGGCGGAGGACGACACCTCGTTCTGGCCTCACACCACCCACAGCATTGAGACCGACGGCCCGGCCTACGCCTGCGTGCAGTGCCACAAGCGGCCGACCAACGTGCTCGACGAGGGCCACCTCTGGGACGGCACGCCGGGGGTGGCGGAGGTCGACTTCTCCGGCGGGATCAGCCCGGACGCCGCCTGGAGCGCCACCGGCTGCACCAACGCCTACTGCCACGGCACGGGCCAGGACGAGGGCGACGTGGAGCTGGACGGCTACGGCGTGAACTGCGGCAGCTGCCACCCCGTCGCGGGCGCGTCCAACCAGGAGATCGCGCAGCTGAGCGGCGAGCACCGCGAGCACGTCGTCCACAACGTCGACTGCCAGGAGTGCCACCCCAACACCGGCGACGGCGCCGACATCACCGACCCCGGCAGCCACGTCGACGGCGAGGTCACGCTGCAGATGCCCTACGGCGTCACGAGGACGAACGGCCGCTGCACGGGCTCCTGCCACAACGAGAACCACAACAACGACAGCTGGTAGCACCGGCGCGCCTCAGCGCGGTCCGTCGATCTCCAGCTCCGCCGCGGTGATCTGCCAGGCCGGCACCCGGGCCCCCGCCCAGGCGGCGAAGTCGGGGTTGGCCCGGCGGAACAGCCAGCGCGCGCGCAGCGTCAGGGGCCAGGTGGGCTGCGCCCCCTCCAGCACGAAGCGATCGCGCAGGCTCTGGCCTTCGGAGACCACCCGCTTGTCCTGCACGGCGACCACGCTCAGCACGTCGTGGTGCTCGATGGGCTGCCCCTCCGCGTTCACCTCCACCCCGCCCAACCGGCGCGGCGTGCCCTGGATCCGATCGTCGATCAGGGCGCCCTCGTGCATCCAGACCACCCCCGCGGCGTCGGTCGCGCGGACCCCCAGCCAGACCTGGTGCAGGTCCAGGGGGCCGGCGGGGAAGTCGTGGCCCACGCGCTCGTTGGTGGTGGTCGCCACGACCGCCAGGGGATCGCGGCCGTCCAGGCGCAGGGTCAGGCCGAGGAAGCCCGGGGCGATGGGCGCCTGCTCGATGGGGACCAGGGGCTCCAGCTGCGCGAAGGCCCGCACGCCCTCCGCGGCGTAGGCGAGGGCCGCGCGCTCGTCGGCATCGGCGTCGGCGTACTCGGCCAGGTCGGCGTCGATTCCGGGCATGGCGTGGCTGTAGGTGACCGCCCCCTTCGCCGCGAGGTGGCAGCTCCGGCAGTGCAGCTCGCCGTCGGGGCCCGAGCCCAGGGTCGCGTTCTGCAGCACCAGGTCGTGGTCCTCCAGGTGCAGCCGGTGGCAGGACTCGCACAGGCGGTTGGAGTAGATGGGCCGGGTCATCACGAAGGGCCGCTGGTGGGCGCGGGCGTCCAGGCGCACGCCTGCGGCCAGATCCCCCGGATACGGCGGCACCAGCGCCACCGAGAACGCCCCGTTGGCGGGCTGCTCCCCCGCGACCTCCACCGCGCGGTGGCAGGCCAGGCAGGTCACGCCCTCGCTGTCCGCCGGCGGGGCGCCGCCCTGGTAGGCCTCGGTCAGCCCACCGGCCAGGGCCACCGCCGGGTCGTGGCAGGCGGCGCAGCGCACGGCGTCGTCCCAACGATCCGCCCACAGCAGCTCGCCGACGGCCTTGCGGTAGTAGGCGTTGCGGGACGACCAGCGGTGCGCCGAGCCCTGCCAGGCCTGGGTGATCTGCTCGTGGCAGCCCGCCGTGCCGCAGGACGCCGATCCCTCGAGGAGGCCCCGATCGAACCGCTCGTGCGACGCCGATGCCTGCCGCTCGGCCTCGGTCTGCGGCATGGCGAGCACGGGCGCATCCTCCTCCCGGTGCGATCGCGCCTCCTTGACCACCAACAGGCCTGCGAAGGCGACCAGTCCCAGCGCGCCCAGCCCCGCCACCGCGACCCGGGGCCACCGCGCCAGCGCCGCCCGCCGCGCGAAGACGTGCAGGCCCAGCAGCGCGAGCGCCCAGGAGCCGGCGAAGGCGTGCAGCACCTGCGCCGGCCGCAGCGTGGCCATCGACTCCACCAGCAGCAGCCCGCCCGACACCGTCGCCCAGGAGACGACGAGGGTCAGCCCCAGCCCCGTGCGCCGCGACGCCGCCCGCTCCCGCACCCGACTGACCAGCCCCACCAGGGTGACCGCCCCCGACCCCACCAGCAGGAACGCCAGGCAGAGCCCCGCGGTCACCGGCCAGACCGCCGCCGGATCGCCCGCGATCGCCCGACGCAGCGCTTCTGTGAACCAGCCGACGGGGCCCAGGTCGTGGGCCTCCTCGGGCAGGACGAGGGCGAAGGGGGTGGGCACCGCCAGCAAGCCGCCGGCGACGATGCACAGGGCCGTCGCCCAGGCTCCGGATCCGGTGCGCCGCAGGTGATCGGCCAGGGCCAGGCCGCCGGCCGCCGCGAGCAGCCCGCCCAGCAGCATGTGCAGGCGCACGACGCCGAAGTAGCCGGGCCACTGCACGCCGCCGACGAACACGAAGGCCCCGGTGAGGGCGACCCCCAGCAGCAGCAGCAGGCTGGCGCGCACGATCGCGCTCACGCCGGGGCCCCGGGGATCAGGACAGGCCGGCGTAGATGTCGTCGATCAGGCCCTGCCAGGCCGCGATGACGTTGCGCCGCTTGAGCTTCAGGGTGGGGGTCAGCATGTCGTTGTCGGTGCTGAACTCCTCGGCGATCAGCCGAAAGTCCTTGATGCGCTCGAAGCCCTTGAAGACGTCCTTCTGGTAGCGATCCAGCTCCGCGCGGTACAGCCCGCGCACCCGGTCGTCGCCGAGCCACGCCGCCAGGTCCCCGTCGACCCCCTGCGCCTTGCACCAGTCGGTGAGGGCCTCCACGTCCGGCACCACGATGGCCACGTTGCAGGGCTTGTTGTCGCCGAACACCATCACCTGGTTGATGAAGCCGCTCAGCTTGAGCTGCTCCTCCAGGGGCGAGGGCACCACGTACTTGCCGTTCTCCAGCTTGTACTGCTCCTTGATCCGTCCGGTGATGAACAGGTAGCCGTCGCCGTCGAGCCGCCCCAGATCGCCGCTGCGGAAGGCGCCGTCGGCGCGCATCACCTCCGCCGTCTTGTCGTCCAGGTTGTGGTAGCCCTGCATGATGTTGGGGCCCTTGATCAGGACCTCGCCCTGGTCCCCCATCGCCCCAGCGACGGCGTCCGTGTCGATGATGATCTCCACCCCGGGGATCGCCTTGCCCACGCTCCCGATCCGCTGACTGCCCGGGTAGTTGGCGGTGGCGATGGGCGACGTCTCCGACAGGCCGTAGCCCTCGTAGACCGTGATGCCCAGGGCGTCGATGAAGGTCGCCACCTCCTTGCTGATCGCCGCCCCGCCGCTGAAGGCGTAGCGGAGCTGGCCGCCGAGCAGCCCGCGGATCTGCGAGAGCACCTTCTTGTCCAGGAAGCCGAACTGCAGGTCCACCCAGGCCGAGCGCTGCCCCCGGCCCTCCAGGGCCTTGCGCTCCAGGGCCACGGCGATGGCCCGGCTCATGAGGAACTTCTTGACCCCGCTCTCGTTGGCGATGCGCTTGTTGAGCTTGTCGTAGATGCGGTTGAAGACGCGCGGCACGGAGAACAGCAGCGTGGGGCGCACCTCCGGCAGGAACTCCAGCAGCCGGTTCACGTCCGAGCAGATGGCCATGGACGCGCCGAAGCTGAAGCCGCAGTGCAGCTCCACCGTCTGCCCGAAGCTGTGCGCCCAGGGCAGGAACGAGAGGGATCGATCGCTCTCGCTCATGGGGAAGATCGACTGCACCGCGTTCACGTTGGACGTGATGTTGGCGTGGGTCAGGCGCACGCCCTTGGGGTTGCCGGTGGTGCCCGAGG
>CALCXL010000690.1 GCA_937907595.1 uncultured Pseudomonadota bacterium | reverse complement strand
GAGCGACGTGTAGGTGCGGTAGTCCCGCTCGTCCATCAGGCCGATCTCCACCAGCATCTTCGCGAAGATGGAGTCCTCGTAGATCGTGCGGTCCTGGATGGCCGATCGGCCCTTCCAGATGATCTCCTGGTGCTGCTGGAAGCGCCGGTTCAGCAGGTAGACCTGCATCGCGAAGCTGTACTTCGCCGTGTCCCGGTAGAAGTCCTCCAGGTACTCGTTGTCGGTGACGGGCTCGTAGTAGACGTCGAAGCCCAGGTGCTCGCCCAGGGCCTTCGCCAGGGTCGACTTGCCCGCGCCGATCATCCCCGCGATGCCCACGAACATCCGGTCCAGGGCCGGGATCGAGTCGCTCATGCCAGGTGCTCCGCGTGCAGGGCCAGCAGGTCCGCCACGCAGCCGGTGAGCTTCTTGGCGTAGGGGACGTGCAGGAACTCGTTGGGGCCGTGCGCGTTGCTGTTGGGCCCCAGGACGCCGGTGATGACGAACTGCGCGTCGGGGAAGGCGTCGCTGAGCATGCCCATGAAGGGGATGGTCCCGCCCTCGCCCATGTGCACGGCCGGCTTGCCGTACCAGCGCTCGCTGACGGCATCCAGGGCGGAGGCGAGCCAGGGCGCCAGGGCCGGCGCCTCCCAACCGTTGGCCGTGTCGTGGCGCTGGAAGGTCACCTTTGCATCGTGGGGCGCGTCCCCCTCCAGGGCCGCGGCGATGGCGGCCAGCGCCGGCTCCGAGTCGCAGGTGGGGGGCAGGCGCACGCTCAGCTTGAGGGAGGTGTGGGTGCGCAGGACGTTGCCGGCCGACCCGGTGGCGGGCAGGCCGTCGGCGCCGGTGACGGTCACCGAGGGGCGCCAGGTGCGCGCGAGGATCGCCGTGACGCGATCGGTGGAGATGGGCTTCGTGGGGCCCGCCCAGGGGAAGCGCTGCCAGACCGCGTCGCCCAGGAAGTCGGCGGCGCGGCCCGCCTGCTCCACCCGGTCCGATGGGATGTCGACGTGGCAGGCGGGCACGGTCACCTCCCCGGTGGCGGCGTCCTCGATGCGATCGAGCAGCCGCCGCGCGACGCGGAAGGAGTCGGGCACGATCCCGCTGGCGTCGCCGCTGTGCACGCCCTCGTCGAGCACGTCGACGCGCAGGATCCCGCTGGCCATGCCGCGCAGGGACGTGGTCGACCAGAGCTGCTCGTAGTTGCCGGCGCCCGAGTCCAGGGCCACCACCAGATCGGGGGTGCCGATGACGTCGGCGAAGTGCTCGAAGTAGGCGTCCAGATCGCCCGAGCCCGACTCCTCGCAGAACTCGATCAGAATCACCGCGCGCGCGTGAGGGGTGCCGCGGCGCTGGAGCGCGTGCAGGGCGGCGTAGGACGCGAACAGGGCGTAGCCATCGTCGGCCCCACCGCGGCCGTAGAGCTTGCCGTCGTCCGACATCACGGGCTCCCAGGGGCCAAGCCCCTCGCGCCAGCCCACGAACTCCGGCTGCTTGTCCAGGTGGCCGTACATGAGCACCGAGCCTTCGCCCTGCCCCGGCACGTCGACCAGGATCAGCGGCGTGCGACCCGGCAACCGCCCCACGGTGACCGTCTGGCCCGGCAGCGCGTGCTCCTCCACCCAGGCCAGCGCCATCTGCAGCACCCGCTCCATGTGGCCGTTGGCCTCCCAATCGGGATCGAAGGCCGGCGACTTGTTCGGGATGCGGATGTAGTCGGTGATCGTGGGGACGATGTGGTCGTCCCAGAAGGCGTCGATCCAGGCGGCGGTGTCGGACACAGCGGGCTCCTTTGCGGGGGGCGCGGATCCTAACGCAGCCGGCGAGGAGCGCCAGCCGCGCGAGGGAGCGACCCGGCGGAGGAGGAGGACCGGTCCTGAGGGTGAAGTCTCTTTACTCCGAACCCGCTGCCTGATAGTGCCTGCCCATGCTTCGACTCCTCGCGTTCCTGATGATGCTCGTCCCCGCCACCGCCTCCGCCGCCGAGATCCCGGCCTGGCTGGCGGACCACGCCGAGGACGCCCGGTGGCTGGCCGAGGCCCCGGGCAAGCCCCGCGCGATCCTGATCATGGAGGAGGGCTTCGCCCAGGTGGTGCTGTACGTGCCGCAGGTCACCGCCGACGACATCGTGCGCACCGTCGTCAACTACGACGTCTACAAGCGGACCGACGCCGTGGAGGCCGCGTTCGAGGCCGACGGCGCCTTCTTCACCGCCACCCGCCTGCTGGGGCAGTTCAACCCCACGATCACCGACTACAAGATCGCGCGGAACGGCGGCGCGCTCACCTTCTCGTGGAACCACATCAAGAAGGAGCAGGCGATCCCCTGGCTCAAGGACCACCGGGACCACGTCACGAAGGCCATCGCCGCAGCGGGCCTGGACCGGGAGACCGACGACTACATCGAGGAGGTGGAGGACCGCTACCACGTCATCGCCGACGTCGTGGGCCACCACATGTACGAGAACGGCTTCTACCGCTACACGCAGCAGGCCAAGACCAAGAGCCGCTTCGCGCAGGGCCTGGTCGACGGCCTGGGCAAGGGCATGCAGGTCGCCGCCGCCCTGAAGGCTGCCTGCTACTCCATCGGCCTGTACGACTGGGCCGGGCCCAAGGGCGAAAAGGGCGTGGAGTTCGAGGCCCGGGGCAACATGGGCGACTCCATGAAGCCCAGCAAGTAGGCGATCGGCGACCTCCGGTCGGTCAGCGCGGCGGGCGCGGCAGGACCTTGCTGACGCGGAGGGCGTAGTCGGCGAACTGGGGCTTGCGGGCCGCCTGGCGCCGCTCCATCCAGGGGATCGACACACCCACGAACATGCCGACCATCGCCAAGGGGCCGGCCATCGTCGCCTCCGCCATCGACGGGTCGGCGGCCACGCCGAACAGCCAGATCCCCCACCAGAAGCCCATCTCCCCCAGGTAGTTGGGGTGGCGGGACCAGCTCCACAGGCCGATGTCGCAAGGCTGGCCCGGGTGGGTGCGGGTCCGGGCAAAGCGGCGCATCTGCCGGTCGGAGGTCGCCTCCAGCCAGATCGATCCGAAGGCGACGACGGCGGCCAGCCCGTCCACCCAACCCAGGGCCGCCGTGCCGGTGTGCAGCGCGGGCCACAGCGCCGAGCAGGCCAGCAGCACCATCGCGGTGGGGAAGAGGTGGATGCCGAGCAGGGAGACCAGCCAGTACCCGGCGCCGGAGGTCTCGCGGAGCTCGACGTAGCGCCAGTCCTCATGCTGCAGGCCCGGCCAGCCGGACGCCCAGTTCATGGTCAGGCGGACGGCCCAAAGGGCCACGGCGGCGAACACCAGCAGCTGCCGCGCGGGCAGGCCGGCGGCTTCGTGGGCCAGGAAGAAGGCGATGACGACGGGCGCGACGCTCCAGTAGGGGTCGTAGACGCTGGAGTTGTTGGCGCTGACGGAGAAGGCGAAGACCACCAGCGTGGCGATGAGGTCGCCGCCGATCAGCACTTCGCGGGTCGACCAGTGGGGAAAGACGAGGGGGGTGACGATCGCGGCCGCCAGGGCCAGGCCGTAGGCGGCGATCACGAGGGCGAAGGAGGTGCTGCGGGGGGTCATCGATCGCAATGTAGAACAGCGGAGGCCGCCCATGCGCGGGGCGACGTCGCGCGGTCGAGCCGAGCCCAGTGTGGTGAGGGGCAGCGGCCCGAGCCCTCCCCGTCCCCCGGAATCGCCCTGCCGGCCGTCGACGTCCGCCGGTAAGCTCCGCGCGATCCCGCTCCCGGAGTGCGCCATGTCCGATCCCAAGCCCGACCGTCGAAGCATCCTCAAGGGGCTGGCCGCCGCCACCACGGCCCCCTTCTGGCCCGGCTGCACCCCCGGAGAGGGCCCCCCCACGCCGCCGCCGGACCCGGCCACGGTGCAGGAGGCCATCACGCACACGGTCGTGCTGATGATGGAGAACCGCACCTTCGACCACTACTTCGGATCGCTCAGCCTGCTGGAGGGGCGGACCGACGTGGACGGCCTGCTCGAGGGCATGTCCAACCCCGACGCCGCGGGGGTGCCGCACCCGGTCCATCGGGCGGAGCTGTCCTGCGTGCCCGACCCGCCGCACGGCTGGAACGACACCCACCAGCAGTGGAACGAGGGCGCCAACGACGGCTTCGTTCGCGAGTACGTGGACCGCTGGGGGCCCGCGCAGGCGAACATCCCCATGCAGTACTGGACCCGTGATGAGCTGTCGGCGCTGTACGGCCTGGCGGACGAGTACACGCTCTGCCAGCGCTGGTTCCAGCCCGTGCTGTCCTCCACCTGGCCCAACCGCTTCTACAGCCACGCGGCCAGCAACAACGGCGCGCGGGGCAACGACTTCGGCCACGGCTACGACATGCCCACGGTCTACCAGCGGCTGGAGGAGAAGGGCGTCTCCTGGGGCTGCTACCACCTGACGGCGCCGTTCATGCTGCTGTTGCCAGGGCACTGGTCGGAGGAGAACTTCTGGTCGATGGAGACCTTCTTCCAGCACGCCCGGTACGGCACGCTGCCGCAGGTCACGATCCTGGAGCCCTTCTACGGCCGGGCCGACGACCACCCGCCCGCGCATCCCGTGGCCGGCGAGCTGCTCATCGCCTCCATCTACAAGGCGCTGGCCGAGTCGCCCCTCTGGGGCAAGCTGCAGCTCTTCATCACCTACGACGAGCACGGCGGCTTCCACGACCACGTGGCGCCACCCACCTTTCCCGACCTCTTCGAGCAGGAGGGCTTCGGCCAGGCGGGCTTCCGGGTGCCGGGGCTGGCGGTGGGCCCCTACGTCAAGCGGGAGGTCAGCAGCACGGTCTTCGACCACACCTCCCTGATCGCGTGGATGAACTCGCTGTACGGCCTGGACCCCCTCAACGTCCGGGACGAGGCCGCCAACGACTTCTTCGACACCCTCGACCTGGACCGGCTGGAGGCGCTGAACCCGGCGGCGCCCATCGATCTGCCCGTCATCGAGGCCGACGAGTCCGAGATCTACGCGCCCGAGTGCGTCTGGGACCTCGGGCGCGACGTCGAGCCGGAGGGCGTGATGAAGCAGCCGGAGTTCGAAGCCTGGCTGAGCGCTCTGCCCATGCAGCACCCCACCGACAACCGCGAGACCTACGACGCCGACTACGACGCGTTCCTGGACTTCACCGAGGCCATGGGGGTCTGGCGGCGGCGCTGATCGCGTCGGGCTTCACGGGCCTATCCGGCCGAATCGACCCTTGCGCCGTCAACTCTGCTCACTATCCTCGCGGCCGAAACGGAGCCGCCATGCGCCTGCACGCCCTGATCCTGGTCCTCGGTCTCTCCCTGCTCACCGCCTGCAGCACCCGACGGGGCGGCAGCGGCGGGGGCGGCGGCGACGACGACGACGCGACCGGGGACGACGACGACACGTCGGATGACGACGACCTGTTCAACCCCGACGACGACGACGACACCGCCCCCGACGACGACGACGTGGTCGACGACGACGACACCGCACCCGACGACGACGACGTGGTGGACGACGACGACAC
>CALCXL010000689.1 GCA_937907595.1 uncultured Pseudomonadota bacterium | reverse complement strand
TGATCACGCGGAAGAACGTCGACATGCCGTCCACGACCGGGGGCAGCCCGCGCGTGTAATCGGGGGTGGTCGGCGCCTCCACCCGCAGGACCTCAGCCCCCAGGGAAGCCAGCAACCAGGAGGCGTAGGGGCCCGGCAGCAGCCGGCTCAGATCCAGGACGACAACGCCCGACAGCGGCAACATCACAGCCTCCAAGGAACGACACCCCGCCGGCCGGTGAGGCGGGCGGGGTGCCGAGGGGAACCGATCGATCAGGCGAGGACGGCCTGAAGCTTGAGCGCCAGGGCCATGTCACCCTTGACGCGGAGCTTGCCGGTCATGAACGCCATCTGGGGGTTCAGCGAGCCGCCGATCATCCCCATGAAGTCGCCCGAGGACATTGAGATCACGCACTGCGCGTTCTCATCCTCGCCCTCCTTCACGCTCTTGTTGTCCTCGGTCAGGGCGATGACCCAGTTGCCGCCGTCGTCGCCCGACAGGTTGAACTGGTAGGTGGCGTTGATGCCGGAGAGGGAGTCGCCGTCAGCGGCGATCTGCTCGGCCTTGGCGGCGAAGAACTCGGTGGGGGTCGAGGCCATGAAGTGTGTCTCCTGGGGCTGCGTGGCCCGGTTTCGTCAGTTGATTGACTGCTCAATCAACGGGCGCCGGACCATATCAGCGGCTCCACGAGCCAGCAAGGGCGGATCGGGTGGACGTCGGGGCGGGGGGCCGCGATCCTCCCGGTCGATGCGCCGCCTCCTCCCGCTGATGGCCCTGTGCCTGGTCGCGTGCTCCCGCCCGCCGCCGGAGCTGCTGCGCGTCGACCCCGCTCGCTTCTCCATGGGCAGCGCGGAGGACGAGGTCGGACGCGACGCCGACGAGGCCCTGCACGACGTCACCCTGAGCCGATCCTTTCGCATCGGCCGAACCGAAGTCACGCGCCGCGAGTGGAAGCGGGTGATGGGCCGACCGGCGCCGGGACGCGACAGCTGGGGGGACGAGCACCCGGCCACGGTCTCGTGGCTCGACGCGCTGCGCTACTGCGACCGGCGGTCCCAGCTCGAGGGCCTGCAGCCGGCCTACCGCTGGCCGTCGCCCACCGAGCCCACCTGGAACCGCGACGCCGACGGCTACCGACTGCCCACCGAGGCCGAGTGGGCCCTGGCCGCCCGGGGGGAAGGCGGAGCGCTGGCCGCGCGGGCGTGGTGCGGGGACGTGGACGCGCCCAGCCCGCAGCCGGTCGGGCTCAAGGCCGCCAACCCCCGCGGCCTGCACGACACGATCGGCAACGTGGAGGAGTGGGTCTTCGATCGCTACGCCGCCCTGCCGTCCTCGCCCCAGCTGGATCCGGTGGGGCCGCCGACCGGCGCCCTGCGCGTCGCCCGGGGGGGGAGCTACAGCGACGACGAGCGGCACTGCCGGACCGCCGACCGCAGCGCCTTCGAGCCGGATCGCCAGCTGGACAGCCTGGGGTTCCGCGTGGCGCGCTGACGGCGATCGGCCTGGGGGGAGGCGCACGGGGAGGCACTGGGGGCGGGCTCCCCGAACGGGACGCCGCGCCGGTCAGGGGGGCGCCACGGCGGTGGAGTCCAGCCCCAGGGTCAGGACGGCGAAGCGATCGATGGCGCCGGACCCCAGCGCGAAGGCCGCGAAGGCCGGGTTGACCCGCCGGAAGCGCCAGGCCGCGGACACCAGCAGGTTGTCGGCCCCGGCCGCGTCGATCGC
Organism: uncultured Pseudomonadota bacterium; assembly: GCA_937907595.1. GTDB lineage: Bacteria > Myxococcota_A > UBA796 > UBA9615 > UBA9615 > CALCXL01. Next base: position 2,358 of record CALCXL010000689.1, on the reverse strand, counting down.
CAGCCGCAGCGTCTCCCGGTGGGTCTCCCCGGGGCCGATCTGGCGGCGCTCCGCCACGGCGGCGAGCCGATCGAGGCGATGTTCCCGCAGCGGATCCCCCTGCACATCGAGCATGCGCGCCCCCAGCCGCGGCGCCCGGGGATCCACCGCGCCGTCCACGATCGCGCCCACGTGGGCCAGCACCTTCCCGCCGGCCGCCTCCTGCACCAGAACCTCCAGCCAGACCTCGTTGAGGTCGAAGGGGCCGATGGGCAGCGGGTGCGCGGCGCGCCGGTTGGTCGCGTCGACGACCACGGTCAGCCCGTCGGCCGTCCAGCGCGCCGACGCGTCGACCTCCAGCAGCCCCCGCCCCGCCGCCGCCCGGGCGTAGGCGGCAAACTCGGGGTTGTCGTCCAGCGCGTCGGGCAGGTGAGATGCGTCCAGCCCGCCGTCCACGAAGCGCTGCGTGGCCTGCCGGCCGGCTTCCACGGCCTGCTCGCTGCCGGCGGGGACGTAGGCGGCCAGATCGACGTTGAGGCCGGGCCAGCGGTGCTCGTACAGGGGCATGCGGCCCCCGCTTTGGGGGGTGGTGGTGGGCATGTGACAGAGGCCGCAGGACACGCGCTCTGCGTCGGGGTCGACCCCGGGATCCCCCTCGGCTCGGTAGGGGTTCTGCAGCAGGGCGACCCCATCGGCCAGGGGGTGGCTGGCCCGGTGGCAGACCCCGCAGCCCTCGTCGCTCATGAGGTGCTCCGACGCCTGGAAGTTCCCCCGGTGCAGGCGTGGGTCCGCCAGGATCCGTCGGCGCTCGACGTCGCCCTCGCCCCCGTAGGGCCGGGGCAGGCGGAACTTCACCCGACCGTCACCCACCGGCGCATCGGCGTCGTAGGCGGCGTGGCAGGCCAGGCAGGAGACGCCGTCGCCGTCGCCGGGCGCACCCTCGGCGTAGGCTGCCTCGACCTGTCCGGCCATGGCGCGGTCGGGGTCGTGGCAGAGCGCGCAAGCGAGGGCGGCGGCGGGGCCCCGGTCGGCGACGAGGCCGTTGACTGCGGCGACGTACAGCGCGTTGGACGCGGCGAAGCGGTGAGCGCTGCCCGCCCACTGCTCGGTGAGCTCGGCGTGGCATCCCGAGGCTCCGCAGCCGGCCGAGGCAGCCACCAGCGGGACCGGCAGGCGATGCTCCGGGACCGCGGTGGGAGAGAGAGCGGCTGTGACCCAGCGGGCCTCCGCGCCCTCCGCGGTGAAGGACGCGAAGTAGGTGCGTTCGATCTGGCCCCCCCAGAACGCCGTGAGCACCCCGGCCGCCAGCACCGTGATCGCGGCCCCCCGCCGGCCCGGCCAGCGGCGCCGCACCGCGCGGTAGTGGGGTACGATCAAGGCGGTGGCGGCCAGGCCCAAGGCCGAGTGGCCGATCAAGGCGCCCCAGCGGGCGTCGCCGCGGATCTGGCTGCCGCTCCAGCCCAGGGCGATCGCGGGGCCGATCGCCAGGGCCAGCAGCAGGCCAGAGAGGCGAGTCTTCTGGGGACGCTCCAGGCGGGGGAGCACCTGGACCGCCGCCGCCACCGCCAGCAGGGCCAGGACGGAGAGCCCCGACGCCTCCACGGCAGAGAGCCCGCGGTGCAGGTAGCCGTCGAGCATCCAGCGCAGGCCATCTCCCCGCTCGAAGACCCACCACAGGCCGGCCAGGGGCAGCGCGACGACGACGAGCCCCAGGAAGGGCCGGGAGCCGGTCAGCCACAGGTGGGCCAGCAACGCGGGCAGGGCCGCGATCGCCAGGCCCTGGCCGGCGAGCACGTGCAGGCGCAGGGCAGCGAAGTAGAGCGGCCAGCCGGGCTCCCCCAGCAGCACCCACAGCCCCGGCAGCACGCAGGCCAGCAGCAGCGCGTAGCCGAGTGTCGAAGCTCCCCTCAGGATCCTGCGCAGCGCCACCCCTGGATGCTAGCCGCATTCCGGCGCGGGACCCGGCGACGCAGCAGGCGGAGGATGGCCCGGCGCCGACGACGGCCGGGCGCAGGCGCGGACCCGGGCGGGGGATAGACTGCGCGGCGATGGACGGAGCAACGAGGGAGCGTCTTGCGGTGGTTGGCGCGCTCGTGGCCGCAGCGGCCCTGTTCGCGCTGCGGGTGGGCAAGCAGCCCCTGCAGCCCTACGGCAGCAACGCCGCGGAGTACATCGAGCACGCGGTGCGGCTGGAGGTGGCCGCCGTCGCCCAGCGCGCCGACTCCCTGCCCGCCCTGCTCTTCGCCGCCGACGAGGCGGTGCTGACGCATCCCCCCGGCTTGCACCTGGTGACCCTGCCGGCCCACGCCCTGCTGGGTCGCAGCGCGGAGGCGATCGTCTGGACCGGATTCGGCTGGCACCTGCTGCTGGACCTGGCCC
>CALCXL010000688.1 GCA_937907595.1 uncultured Pseudomonadota bacterium | reverse complement strand
AACGCGCAAGCCCCCGGAATCTCTGGATTCCGGGGGCTTGCGATAATGGCGGAGAAGGAGGGATTCGAACCCTCGGTGGGTTGCCCCACACTCCCTTAGCAGGGGAGCACCTTCGGCCACTCGGTCACCTCTCCGCAGAGGCGAATTTTCAGGAAGGGTGCCCTGGCGGAGGCGGTAGGATTCGAACCCACGGAGCTTTCGCCCGGCGGTTTTCAAGACCGCTGCCATCGACCACTCGGCCACGCCTCCCAGAAAGGCCGGGCGAATGTACCGACTCCCCGCGGTGGGGGCAACCGGTCCCGGCGATCGCGTCGCCCGATCGGCCGACATCGCCCCCAAACCCCGCCATCAGCGCCCCCAAACCCTGCCATCGACGGCCCCAGCGCGCCCCCCCGGGCCGCTCCGATCAGGGGATGCCGATCAACTTGTGCGTCTGCAGCGACAGCCGCCAGCGCGGGTGGCGACGCACGTAGTCCACGGCCGCGGCGGTGTGGTCCTGGCCGGCCTCGTCCCGGGGCTGCAGGTAGAGGTGGGCGAAGTCCAGCCCCTCCACCTGCTGGGGCTCGACCTCCATCGGGTAGACCAGCTTCAGCTCGTCGCCTGTCCGCACCACCAGCTCGGAGTTCGGCTTCGGCGACACGCAGACCCAGTCCAGGCCCGGCGGCAGGGGCAGGGTGCCGTTGGTCTCCACGCCCACCTCCAGGCCCACCGCCTGGCAGGCCCGCACCGCGGCGGCGTCCAGCTGCAGGATCGGCTCGCCGCCCGTGAAGACCACGTAGGGCAAACCGCCCGGGCCCGCGTCCGCGTCCCAGCATCGCCTCAGCTCCTCCGCCAGGGCCTGCGCGTCGTCGAAGCGGCCGCCCCCCGGACCGTCGGTGCCCACGAAGTCCGTGTCGCAGAACCAGCAGGCCGCCGTGGCCCGGTCCGCCTCCCGCCCCGACCAGAGGTTGCAGCCGGCGAAGCGCGCGAACACCGCCGTCCGCCCCGCGTGCGCGCCCTCCCCCTGCAGGGTGACGTAGACCTCCTTGAGCGCGTAGCTCATGCGTCGCCGAAGACCCCGAGCAGCATGTCCAGCCGCAGGAAGCCGCGCCCCTCCAACCGCTCCGCTGCCACCGCCTCCGCCGCCGCGCAGAGCGCGTCCCAATCGTCCCCCACCGCGGGCCGCAGCCGGGGGTTGGCGTCGTCGGGGGTCAGGCCCAGGTCCGCGCAGGCCTCCTGCGCCGTGGCGTAGGGGAAGCGCACCTCGGAGCGCTGGCTGCGGTGCAGGCGCCAGCCCGTGCCCTCTGCCGCCGCCTCCAGGGCCTCGGGCGATCCCAGGTAGAAGTTGCTGCGCGGAGGCTGCGGCAGGCTGACCCCCACGCGCTCCGCCGCCGCCTGGGCCAGCGTCATCATCGAGCTGTCCTCGGCCCGGCCCCAAACCCCGACGCGCAGGCTGCCGCCCGGGCGCACCACCCGCCGCAGCTCCCGCAGCGCCGCCGGGGCCGAGGGGAAGAGCATCAGGCCCAGGTTGCAGACCGCGTGGTCCACCGCGCCGTCCGCCAGGCCCGTGGCCTCTGCCGAGCCCTGCACGTAGTCGATGTTCGGCAGGTCGTTCTCGTCCCGGGCCTGCGCCAGCATCGCCGGCGTCAGGTCCACCGCCACCACCAGGCCGTCCTCACCCACCGCGTCGGCCACGATGCGCGAGCCGCGGCCGATGCCGCAGGCCAGGTCCAGGACGATCGCCCCCGCCAGGTCCAGGTCGGCGATCAGCGCCGGCACCACCTCCACCGTGCGCCGGCCAGGCCGGTCGTTGTAGCGGCTGGCGAAGGACTCCCAGAAGGCTTCCGCCTCCGCGTGCGCCTCATCCACGGGACCACCCCAGGAACCCTTCCATCGCCCGGATCATCAGGGGCTGGTCGGCGCTGCCGCACAGCTCGCGGATGGAGTGCATCGACAGCATGGGGTTGCCGACGTCCACGCCCGCGATGCCCAGGGCCGTGGTCACGATGGGCCCGATCGTGCTGCCGCAGGCCAGGTCCGTGCGCACCACGAACTCCTGCAGCGGCACCCCCGCCTCCTGGCAGAGGCCCCGCCAGGCACCCGTCGCCTCTGCGTCCGTGGCGTAGCGCCACTCCTGGTGCGTCTTGAGCACCGGGCCGCCGTTGAGGAGGGGGGCGTGCTCGCCGTCGTGCATGTCCGGGTAGTTGGGGTGCTGGGCGTGGGCCATGTCCGCCGATACCAGGAAGGACTGCGCCTTGGCCTGGGACAGCTCCACCACCCCCCCGCCCACCAGCCGCGCCATCACGTCGCCCAGGAACGCGCTGGCGGCGCCGCGGGAGCTGCGGGAGCCGATCTCCTCGTGGTCGAACAGGGCCAACAGGGCGGTGCCCTCGCAGTCGTCGTCCGCCGTGTTGAGCAGCGCCGTCAGGCCCGCGTGGCAGGAGGCCAGGTTGTCCAGGCGCGGCGCGTGCACGAACTCCCGGTCGCGGCCCGACAGCGTGGAGGGCACCACGTCGAACAGGCAGAGGTCCCAGCCCAGGATGGCGTCGCCCTCCACCCGAAGCTCCTCGGCCAGCCAGGTGCGGAACCCGCCCTCGTCGCCGTCGGGGGCCATGGCCCACAGCGCGGGCAGGTGGGTCTGCTTGTTGAGGATCAGCCCGTCGTTGTTCACGCCGCGGTTGAGGTGGATGGCCAGGTTGGGAACGCGGCAGAGGGGCTGGTCCACGCGCAGCAGCCGGGTCTCGACCTGGACACGCTCGCCCGGGCCGCGCAAGGCGACGCGCCCCGCCACGCCCAGGTCGCGGTCGGCCCAGGACGCGAGCAGCACGCCGCCGTAGGTCTCCAGGCCCAGCGTGGCGCAGCCGGCGGAGCCCTTGCGGTCGGGGTTGGGCTTGATGCGCAGGTTGGGCGAGTCGGTGTGGGCGCCGATGGCCCGGAACCCCGACTCCGACGGGGGCTTGCTGCCGCCCTTCCACGCGATGATCGAGCCCCCCTGGCGCACGACGTAGCCGCGGTCGCCGGGGCCGCAGTGCCAGGAGGGGGCGGTCTCCTTCACGCGCTTCCAGCCGGCGGCTTGCAGGCGCGCTTCGCAGGTGGCGACGGCGTGCCACGGGGTGGGGCTGGCGTCGATGAAGGCGAGGAGGTCGAAGGTCTCGGCGGAAACAGGCATGGCCCTTGCCTAGCACTCCCTCCGCGCTGCGACCACGGAGGACCTCAACTCTTGTTGCGCTTGCCCCAGGCGGTGCGCGCCG
>CALCXL010000687.1 GCA_937907595.1 uncultured Pseudomonadota bacterium | reverse complement strand
CGCAGCCTGGCCGACGCCGAGGACCGGCACCTGGGCTGGTTGATGGCGCGGATGGAGGAGCTTGGCGTGGACCCTGCGGGCCGGCCCGTCTCCGCTGCCCTGTGGCGCTCCCTCACCTCCTGCGACGACGCGCGCACCTTCTGCCGGTGGATGGCCGACGCGGAGGAGCGCGGTCGGCAGGCCGGGGAGCGCTTCGGGCAGGCGCTGGCGCAGCACGACCCCATCAGCGCGGCGATCTTCGCGAAGATCGCGGAGGAGGAGGTGGCCCACATCGCCGTGGCCGACCGCTTCTTCGGGTCGGACGAGCCCGCCGATCCTGCTTGATTGCTGACCGCCGGTCAGTCAGGATGCCGACCGTGTCCAGCCCCCGCCGAGCCCGTCAGCCCGAGCAGAAAGCCGAGCGCCGCGACGCCATCGTGGCCGCCGCGGGCGCCGCCTTCGCCCAGGGGGGATTCGCGGCCATCACCATGGCCGGCGTCGCGCGCGCGGTCGGCCTGGCCAAGGGCACGCTCTACCTCTACTTCCGCAGCAAGGAGGAGCTCTTCGTCGCCGTGCTGGAGCAGGAGCTGGACGGCTGGCAGGGTGAGCTGGTGGAGCGGCTGGAGGGATCGCAGGACCGCAGCCCGCAGGGCCTAGCCGCCGATCTCTCCCGCAGCATCCTGGCCCGGCCGAACATGGTCCGCTTGCTCGCGATCCTCAGCCCGGTGCTGGAGGCCAACGTGCCCGAGGACACCGCCATCGCCTTCAAGGTCCGGCTGGTGGAGCGCATGGGTCGGGTCGCGCCCCACGTGGAGCGCCGCTGCGGGGGGCTGATGCCGGGGGAGGGGGCCCTGGTGCTGCGACGCCTGGACGCCCTGGTGGTCGGTCTGTGGCCCATGGCGAAGCCCGGAATCCTGGCCGAGCAGGCGCGCACCGAGCCCACGTTGTCGCCCCTGCGCGTCGATCTGGGGGTCGAGCTGGAGGCGATGCTGTCGGCGCTGCTGCGCGGCATGGTGGCCGGTCGCTGATCGGCGTCGGGGCCGCCTGAGCCGCCCCCTGCGACGTCGCCCCGATCACCGCGCCCGCAGCGCCATCACCACCGCGCCGATCGTCACCGCGCAGCCGATCGCAGCCAGGGGACCCACCGACTCCCCCAGGACCAGGAAGCCCAGCAGGCTGGCGCCGACCGGCTCGCCGACGGTCGCCATGCCCACCACCGTCGGCGGCGCATGCCGGAGCGCCCAGGTCAGCAGGTTGTGGCCGATCAGCTGCGGGACCAGGGCCGACAGCAGCAGCCAGCCGGCGGCCTCGGGGCTGGCGGGCAGGAGCGGACCGCCCAGGATCAGCGTCGCGCCGGCCAGGGCCGCGGCCCCCACCCCCGTCGCCACCCCGGCAAACGCCAGCACGTCCAGCTCCGGCCCCAGGCGCCGCACCACCAGCAGGTAGGCGGCCATCGCCGCGCAGCCCACCAGCGCCAGCGCGTCGCCCAGCAGCGCCTCGGCGCCCCGCCCCAGGTCGGTGCCCCCGAGGATCGCCACCCCCACGACCCCCAGCCCCAGCGCGATCCACAGGCGACGCGTCGGCCGATCCCGCCCCGTCGCCAGCCCGTGCAGCGCCAGCAGGATCGGCGTGGCGGTCACCAGGGTCACCGACGCCGCGATGGTCGTGCGCTCCAGGGAGGCGACCCAGGAGCCGAAGTGCAGGGCGTAGAGCAACCCGCCCAGGACGGCCGCCCGGCCCCGATCCCCCGCCAGCCGCCCGGCCCGCAGCCCCCGCAGGGTCCACGGGGCCAGGAGCAGGGCCGAGAACGTCAGCCGCACCCCCGCCGAGACCAGCGGCGGGGTGGGGGAGGCCAGGCGAAAGAAGATCGCGGCGAAGGAGATCGCGACCACGGCGGTCAGCAGGGCGAGGGGCACCCGCGTCGAGGTGGGCTCGTGCACGCCGGGACCCTATCAGCCCGGGGACCCGCCCAGCGCGCCGTCCCCGCGCCCCGAAGCGCCCTCAAGGCACCGGCGCGAAGGCCGACACCCCCTTGACCCAGGGGTCGACCCCCAGGGGCGTGCCCAGCTGCGGGAAGGCCCGCTGCGCGCAGTCCTGACGGTCGCAGAGCCGGCAGCTGACGCCGATGCGCACGGCGTTGCCGTCCTGCCCCAGATCCACCCCGTCGGCGTAGACCACCGGCACCCCCTTCTTGCCGGCGTGCGCGCGCAGGTCCCGCACGTTCCAGCCCAGGCCGATGGCGTGCATGGTGTGCGCGGCGTGGTAGCCGCCCCGCCCCTTGGGCACGGTGGTGGCGACGCAGAAGTAGCGCTCGCCGTCGGGCATCACGCTCATCTGGTGCCGGAAGCGCCCCGGGGTCAGGAAGGCCTGGAAGACGTTCCACAGGCTGCAGGCCGCGCCGAAGCGGGCGAAGCGGATGCCCGTGGCGCTGAACTTCTTGCTGATGTTGCCCGCCACATCGACCCGAACCATGTGCAGCGGCAGCCCCTCGCTCCCGGGGCGCCGCAGCGACGTCAGCCGGTGGCAGGTCTGCTCGAAGCTGGTGCGAAAGCGGTGGCCGAGCAGCTCGATGTCGTAGCGCTGCCTCCGTGCCGCCTCCAGGAAGGGCTCGTACGGCATCAGCACCGCCGATCCGAAGTAGTTGCCCAGCGCCACGCGCGCCAGCTGCCGGCTGTCGACCGTGCTCAGGGTGCTGCGATCGAGGATGTCGTCGATGGGCCCCTCGCAGATCAGCAGGCCCACCTGCTGGGCCAGCTGGAAGTTGCGGGTGCGCGGCGGCAGCATCTCGCTCAGGGTCAGCTCCCGCCGCTCGGGGTCGTAGCGGCGGACCGCGCCCGGGTCCTCGCCCATGCGTGCGATGCGTACGTCGATCGTCAGCTCGTCGCGCAGGAAGCGCACCAGGCCCGCCTGCAGGTCGTCGGGGTCCAGTTTGGCCCGGTCCCACAGATCCTCGGCCGCCGCCTCCAGGGTGGGGAAGTGGTTGAAGTGCGCCTGCACCAGGTCGCTGACCTCCTCGGGGGGCAAGCGCCCGCTGCCCAGCAGCTCCAGCACGCCCTCCTCGCCGTCGAGCTCCGCCCGGTCCTGCCGCCCCGCCCGGTAGCTGCGCCCCAGGGCCCGCACCGCCCGCGCCACCTGGGGGTTGGCGGCCACGAAGTCGGCCACGTCGGTGTTGACCAGCCCGTGCTCTTCGAACAACGGCTCGGCGAAGATCTCCAGCAGGTCGCGCTCCAACTCCGCGTCGTCGTCTTGGG
>CALCXL010000686.1 GCA_937907595.1 uncultured Pseudomonadota bacterium | reverse complement strand
CATCGAGGGGCGCGGTGCTGTAGAGGTACGCGGCGAGCGCCGCGACGGCCGCCAGCAGGGCGATCAGGGGTCGGTCTTGGCGCACGGGGAAGGGTAGCCAGGGCAGGGGGGTTCGGAGGCGTCGGCCGCGGTTCCTGCGCGCGCGCGCAGACGCCTCGACACCCCTGGGATCGTATGGTAGGGTCCGCCGCTCGTCAAACCAGCTATATGCTTGATTCTCTTAACAAATTGGCCTTTTTGAGGCCCCTCCTGACCGCCGCGGTGGCCCTGCCCCTCGCCGGTTGCCTGGAGGACAGCCCCCTGCCCGAGCTCGGCGAGTGCGCCGTGCTTCCGGACGACGTGGGCGGCTACAACCTGCCCGGCGGGGGCAGCACCTACGAATACGGGCAGGCCGGGATCGGCCGCTGCCTGGCGTCGCCCACCGATCTGCGCGTGGTGCCCGACCCCACGGACCCGTCCAACCACTTCCTGCTGGTGCTGAACGCCAACGCGCGCACCAACTTCGAGGGCAGCAGCCTGCTCTCCATCGACGCGTCCAGCGTCGACCTGACCTGCGGCACCAACGGCCTGCACGAGCTCCGCTCCAGCGCCCTGGGCATGCAGGAGTTCGCGGCGCGGATGGACTTCGACTCGGACACCGGCCTGGGGCTGATCAGCGCCCGGGTCTTCGGCGGGGAGAACGGCTCCCTCAACGACGTCCTCTTCGCGGTCGACGCCTCGGACCCCACCGACCTGCGGTTCCACGACTCCGCGCCCAACCCCTTCGGCCCCTACCGCTTTGTGAGCGTGCCGGCGGACCCCTGGTCCGTGCGCATCAACCCCTGGAACGGCACGGGCTACGTGCTGAGCCTGACCGAGCACACGATCAACGGGATCGACCTCACCACCGACCCGCTGCGGTTCCTGGACCTGATCCCGGAGTGGGACGTCGGCGAGGCCGTGTTCGACGACGCCGACGACAGCGGCAGCGCCCCCGACTTCCTGCTCCAGGGCTTCGCCTCGTCGCTCCTGCGCAACGAGACGCTGACGCTGACCTGGAATGAGGGCGTGACCCGGCTGCACTACCCGGGCCTGGACAACGCGGGGCTCTGGAGCCTCTTCCAGGCCGACTCGGCCGACGGCAAGAGCTTCACGGAGCTCAGCGGCGGCCCGGTGCTGGAGCCTGGCGCGGGCTGGTCCCAGGGCGGGCTCGGCTCGGCCGCGATCGCGCCCTACGGCGACATCGTGGCCGGCTTCGTGGCCGGGCTCGGCGGCGACGGCACCTGGGGGCTGGGCTGGATCGAGTCGGCCAACAACGCCGTCGACTGGCTGATCTCGGGCACGGTCGCGCTGTCCCCGTCGGCGCCCTGGCAGGAAGGTCGGGTGGGTGATCCCGCCTGGTACCGCGACGCCAGCGACATCGTGCACCTCTGGTACAGCGGCGGCGCCGGCCTGGGGCACTCCATCGGCCACGCGCAGGGCCTCCCGCCCGTCAACATCCTGGGCGCGGGTGACCCCGCCCTGCCCGACGGCGCCGACGGCGTGGTGCTCGCCCCCTCGGGTGCGGGCTTCGACGCGGAGGCAGTCTTCGCCCCGGCCGTGCGCAAGACGGCGCTGCCCGACGAGTACCGGCTCTACTACGTCGGCCACGCGGACGCGGCGGCCCTGCCCGGCGACGTGCCCGCGGGCATGGGCATCGGCCTGGCGCTGTCGAAGGACGCGGGCTCGGGCTTCGTGCGCACGGACCGCGGCATCGGCGGCACGGCCCAGGTCCTGGCCCCCGGCGCCCCCGGAAGCTGGGATTCCGAGGGCGTGGCGGCCCCGTCCATCGTGCGCGAGGGCGGGCGCTGGTACCTCTACTACCAGGGCTGGGACGGCGCGCAGTGGCAGCTGGGCCGCGCGATCAGCCTGGATGGCTTCGCCTTCGACAAGGACCCCGCCAACCCCCTGGGTCCGGGCGTGACCGACGCCGACGGCCTGCCCGCTCGGGCGTCCGTGTCCCGCCCCGTGCCCGGCGGCTACTACCGCATGGCCGGCTCCCTGACGGGCCCCCTGCCGGACAGCTTGTACGAGGGCGTCGACTACGAGTCCTCCTCCGCTCCCGTCCTGCTCCGCATCGTCGGCGGCCAGGCCCTGGGGCGCGGAGCGGCGGGATCCCTGCAGCAGGACGGCGCCTCGGCCGCGGCCAGCCCGGAGGCGGGCGGACCCGTCCTGTACATCGGTCACCGGGGCACCCGCCGCCGCCTGGCCGTGGCGGACGATCGCGGCGCCGGGCTCAGCCCCCGCGCCGGCGTCCAGCTGGCCGGCTTCACCGAGGGCCTGTCCGACCTCAACGGCGCGGACCCCGAGCGCGCGCTGCTGTCCCTGGACGCCGCGCCCGACGGCGCCCAGACCGTGGCGGCCCTGCAGCTGGAGGTCGGCATCGCGGTGGTCGCCGGCGACCTCTCCGGCGACGACCCGCTCATGACCTCCCTCAACGGCGGCCTGGCCCTGGGGCCCGCCGGCGCCGCGCTCTTCGACGGCTCCTCGGTGCGCGCGCCGTCCCTGGTGCTCGACGCGCCCGATGGCGTATGGCGGCTCTACTACGAGGGCCGGAACGAGGACCGGTCGGCCATCGGACTCGCCACCAGCGACGACCGGGGGATCACCTGGACGCGGCTGCCCGACCCGGTCCTGGAGCGCGGCAACGCCGGCACCTGGGACGACGACCGGGTGGGGCAGCCCTCTGTGCTCTTCGACGCGGCCAGCCAGACCTGGCACCTCTGGTACCGCGGCAGCGACGGCAGCGTGGAGAACATCGGCCACGCCACGAGCGTCGACGGCCTGAGTTGGGATCGCCACCTGGACAGCAGCGGCTCCACCGCCCCGGTCTGGGACGGCAGCGGGGCGATCTTCGCGGACACCACCACAGGCGTGCAGGTCCGGGCGACCGACGGTGGCTTCCAGATGTGGTTCGACGCCACGCTGGAGGACACGGTGCGCATCGGCCGCGCGGAGAGCCCCGACGGCATCGGCTGGCAGGTGCGGGAGAACCCCACCACGCACGGAGACAGCTTCACCTTCACCACCCGCAAGGGCGACCAGGACCCGGCCAGCGGCATCTTCCTGGGCGACGGCGGGCGGGACAGCGTCTACATCGACGGCGTGGCGGTCTCTGGCGCGGGCGCCGCGGAGATGGTGCTGTCCCCCGACGGCCGCTGGGCGGTGGTCGCCAACAAGCGGGACCAGTTCCTGATCGTGGTCGACCTCTT
>CALCXL010000685.1 GCA_937907595.1 uncultured Pseudomonadota bacterium | reverse complement strand
CGCCCCTCAGCCTGCTCCAGCGTCTGGCGGCAGCGGGCCTCGCCGTAGCGGTCGCGGATCCCGGTGAGCACGTACTGCGTCGGCGTCCTCACCAGGGGGACGGCGTCGGGACGCTCAAACGCCGCCGGCTGCTGGCTGTACTCCAGATAGAAGTTGCCCTCGCTCCACCCGAACAGGCTGAGGATGAGGGCGTCGACGTTCTCCGCCATCTCCCGGTGCATGGCGCGGGCGCCCAGGGCTCCGCGGGCCAGGAGCATCACGCCCAGGCTGCGATCGGCGGTCTCCCACTCCGCCCGGGCCAGCTCCAGATCCCCCGGGGTGATCACGCCGCGGGAGGTGAGCCAGGCGCCGAAGTCCGTGCCCGCCTGGTTGGACTCCGCGAAGACCGGAAAGCCGCGCTGGAACCAGATCTGGACGACGTCGCGGCCGTTCATCACGCAGAGCTTCCCGCTCCGCCCGGTGGCGAAGAACGAGAAGAAGAGGGTCGCGACGTCCGTGCTCGCCAGGGAGCCCTGAAGGAAGTCGCTGGCCCGGTCCAGCACCACGGGCCGCAGGGCGCCGGTGGCCACGGCGCCGTCGGAGCCCACCAGCCCGATGGGGCGGCCTTCGATCAACTCGCGCAGGCGCCAGAAGAGGCGCTCGCCGTGCACCGGCTTGTCCAGGTAGTCGTCGACGTCGTGCGCGATGACCGCGTCCGCCAGCCCGCGGATGGACTTCGCCCCCGGGGACACCACGACGATGGGGATGACCGCGCCCAGGGGGGTGCCGCGCAGCCGGGACACCAGCTCCGCGCCGCTCAACTCGCCCGGCAGATCCAGGTCGGTGACCACGGCGTCGGGCTTGACCCGCGCGAACTGACGCCAGGCCTCCGTGCCGTCGCCAGCCACGACCACCTGGAAGCCGGCGCGCCGGGCGTCCGCTTCGTAGACCTGGCGCAGCAACGCCTCGCCGTCGGCGAAGAGGATGGTGCGGGATTGGGTGGTCTGCGTCTTGCTCATCGAGGCCGGTCAACGCGGGCCGGTGAGGGGCCCGGCGCTTCGAAGGATATCACGAGGGCTGCCGGGCCTGCTTCGGGGCCGCTGCTATCCTCATCGACCGATGGCCGCCCTCCCCCCCCCGCTCGACGCGCACCCTTTCGACGCCCTGGTCCAGGTGATGGCCACGCTGCGGGATCCCCAGGCGGGCTGCCCCTGGGACCGCGAGCAGACCCTCACCAGCCTCAAGGCCTACGCCGTCGAGGAGGTCTACGAGCTGCTGGACGCCATCGACTCGGGCCTGCCCGCCGATCACCGGGACGAGCTGGGCGACGTGCTGCTGCAGATCGTCTTCCAGGCGCAGATCCGGGACGAGGAGGGCGCGTTCAACGCCCACGATGTCTGCCGGGCGATCACGGCCAAGATGCTTCGGCGCCACCCGCACGTCTTCGGCGACGACGAGGTTGGCTCGGCGGAGGAGAGCCGCTCCGCGTGGGAGCGCATCAAGGCCCAGGAACGCGCCGACCAACCCCGCGCCGCGTCGTCGGCCCTGGACGGGGTCCCCCGCTCGCTGCCCGCGCTGCTCCGCGCCTCACGCCTGGGTGAAAAGGCCGCCGGCGTGGGCTTCGACTGGGGCCGCGCCGCCGACGTCCTGCCCAAGATCCGCGAGGAGATCGCGGAGCTGGAGGCCGCGCTGGCCAGCCAGGACCCGTCGGAGATCGCCGCCGAGTTCGGCGACGTCCTGCTCTCCCTGAGCAGCCTGGCCCGCCACGTCGGCGTCGAGCCGGAGGACGCGCTGCGCGGCGCCAACGATCGCTTCACCCGGCGATTCCGCCGCATGGAGCAGCTGTCGGAGCAGCCGCTGTCGGACCTGAGCGCCCACCGGCTCGAAGCCCTCTGGCAACGCGCCAAGGGCGACGTAGGCTGAAGCGTGGTCTTTTTCGTCCTCCTCATCGCATTCACGGTCGTGCCCGCGCTGGAGATCGGTCTGTTCGTGCAGATCGGCGGCCAGATCGGCGCCGCCGCCACCATCGCCGTGGTCCTGTTCACCGGCGTGGCTGGAGCGGCGCTCGCGCGATCCCAGGGCACCCGCGTGCTGCGGGACGTCCAACAGAGCCTGGCGTCCGGCCAGATGCCCCAGGACGAGATCATCGAGGGTGCGCTGGTCGTCTTCGGGGGCGCGCTCCTGCTCACGCCGGGCTTCCTGACGGACCTGTCGGGCCTGCTGTGCCTGCTGCCTCCCACCCGCCGCCTGCTGGCCTTGGGCCTCAAGCGCTGGGCCGCGACCCGGATCCAGACCGTGGGCGCGGGCCGCTTCAACGCCGCCGGCTTCAGCGTGCGAACGGGGCCGGTGCGGCCGGGACCGGCGGCGCAGAAGAAGCACATCGACCTTTCGGGAAAGACCACGCCCACGGCGCCCGGCGGTCCGCGCACCATCGACGCCGACTTTGAGGTCCTGGACCAGGACGAGTGATCAGCGGGCGTCTGGGGTCCCCCGAGGCGCGAACGCGGCGCGGTCGCTCGATCAGTCTTCGCTGATCGGGCGGTAGCGGCTGCGGTTCCGGCGGGCGTCCTCGTTCTCTTCGTCCAGCTTGACCGCGCGCTGGAACAGGGCCGCGGCCTCGTTCCACTGCTCGGTGAAGGCCCCGCGATCCACCAGGAAGAGGTCGCCCTCCTCCAGGGGGCGGACCAGCACCTCGCCCAGCAGCGTCAGCGCGAAGGCCAGCATCTGGTCGGGCTCGAGGTCGTCGCTCCACTGGCCGCCGGCTTCCAGGATCTCCACCGCCAGGCGGGCCTGGGCCTCCGCCTCCTCCCAGTCTTCCCGGGCTGCTCCCAGCCAGGCCAGCTCCAGGCGGGGCTCGGCCAGGCGCGGCTCGGCCAGCAGGATCTCCTGAAGAACCTTGCGGGCTTCGTCGTTCCGACCGTCAGCGCGGAGCTTCAGCGCCTTCGACATGGACTTTGCCAGGCCGGGAAGGCGCGGTTCGGGAGCGGCGAGGGGATCAGCAGCAGCAGCGTGGTCAACCATGGTCGTCTCCGAGGTCGCCCTTCTACCCGCCCTGGCCGAAGATGCAAACCGCCGACCGGACAGATCGGGTCGATCACCGCGTTGACCGGCACGAAGCCGATAACTACCCTGCTCGTGTCCTCTGTCTGGAGTCCATAGCTCATGCTGCCGCGCACCACGTTCCTGCTCCTCGGGGCCCTTTCGCTCCCGCTCACTGCCTGCACCGCCGCCAACAAGGCCGGCAAGGGGCAGGAAACCTCTGAAGAGGACGAGTATTACGACCCGGTCCAGGAGGTCGACGATGGCGAGGGCTTCCGCAAGGTCATGCTCGACGTCGACGGCGACCACAAGGCGGACGTCACCAACTTCTACCGCGCGGGCGAAGGCGACGAAGCCAACCTGCTGGTGCGCAAGGAGATCGACCTCAACTTCGACGGAAAGGTCGACGTCACGCAGATCTGGAAAGACGGCGCGATGACGCAGGAGCACATCGACGCCGACTTCGACGGCCGCACCGACTGGACCGACTACTACTCGGGCGGCGAGCGCATCCGCGCAGAGTGGGACACCAGCTTCGACGGCAGCCCGGACCTCATCCGCTACTACGAGGGCGGCAAGCTCGCCCGCCTGGAGATGGACACCACCGGGGACTCCGCCATCGACTACTGGGAGTACTACGAAGAGGGCGTGATGCAGCGCTCCGGTTGGGACCTGGACGCCGACGGCAAGATCGACCGCTGGGGCGAGCAGTAGGCCCCGGGCTTCACGCCCAGGGCCCCTGGATCAGTCCCAGGCGTCCCGCTCCTCGGAGTCGGAGGCCAGGTCCTCCCCGGACACATCGACGGCCCCTGCTTCGGCGGGGGCCTTGTCGTTGGGGGGTACGCGGTCGGTGGGGTCGGCGACCGGAGCGGAGAGCGCGGGATCGGACGGCACCATCGGCGACGAGTCCCCTGCGGGCTCCGCCGCGATGGGCGGGCGCGGCGCGAGGACGGCGGGCGGCGTCCGGGGGCTGGGGACCGCGGACATCGGCTCATCCAGGAACCGCAGGGCGGAGGTCGACGTCGGCGCCGTCGAGGTCTGGCCGCGGCCGCCGACCAGCGCGCCGAGGGTCGCGCCCGTGATGGAGACGCCGAAGCCCAGCGCCGCGTAGGCCGCCGCGAGGCTGCCCTGGCTCAAGTCTCCCGCTCCGACCTCGGCCATGAGCTCCGCGTCGCTGGTGGCCAGGAAGAGCGCCGTGCCCAGACTGGAGACCACGAGGGCGCTGATCCCGCCCACGGCGGGGCCCACCCAGCCTGCACCGCCGGGGCGGACGCGCGCGGCGTGCCGGCCCGCCAGCCAGCCTCCGGCCACCGGTCCGAACCAGCAACAGCAGCTCAAGGAGCCCAGCAGACCCCCAGCCACCCCCCAGCCGAGCACGGGCAGCAGGAGGTCGCCCTCGGGCTCGCTCACGTGAGGTCCTCGCGCCCCGCGCCCTTCACCCGCTCCACCATCGCCCGCACCTCCTGCGCCCGCTCGCGAGGCACCACCAGCACGGCGTCGTCGGTGGCCACCACGGCGAGGCCCGACACGCCGATCAGCGCCACGACCTTGCCCGGCGCGAACACCAGGTTGTCCGACGCGTCCTCGGCCAGCAGCAGGTCCGCGCGACCCAGGCCGCCCTCGCCCTCCTCCAGCAGGGGCCCCACGGCGTCCCAACTCCCCAGATCGCTCCAGCCCACCTCGGCGGGCACCGCCAGCATGGACGGCGCGTCCTCCATCACCGCGTAGTCGATGGAGATGGCCTCCAGCTTGCCGTACTCCTCCGCCAGACCGACGCGGTCGTCCTGCTGGACGCAGCCGCCCATGAGGGCCATGCCGATGTCGAAGTCCTCCCGCAGATCGCCCATGACGTACCAGAGGTAGCCCAGCCGGAACACAAAGATGCCGGCGTTCCACCAGTAGTTGCCCGAGTCCACGTAGCGCCGCGCGGTGTCCTCGTCGGGCTTCTCGGTGAACTTCAGGACCTTGCGCACGGGGAGGCCCTCCCCCGCCGTCTCCTCCTCGGGGCCCAGGCCCAGGTAGCCGTAGGCCGTGGCGGGAGCGGTGGGGGGCACCCCCAGGGTGACGATCGCCTTGTGTTCCACCGCGGCGACGGCGGCGCGGGAGAGGGCCGCGCGGAACCCCTCGACGTCGTCCACCCAGGCGTCGCAGGGCAGCGCCATGACCGGGTCGTGCGGTCCTCCCCCCTTGAGGCTGAGGTGCACCATGGCGAGGGCGATGGCCGGCGCGGTGTTGCGCGGTTCGGGCTCCACGATCAGCTGATCGGCGGACAGCAGACCGTCCAGCGCCGCCACCGTGCGGTCGACCTGATCGGCCGATGTCACCACAAAGATGCGCTCAGGGGACGTCAGCTCCCGCACCCGGGTCACGGTCTCCTGCAGCAGGCAGCGACCGCCGGGCAGCAGGGGGAGCAGGTGCTTGGGCTCGGTGCGACGGGACGCGGGCCAGAAGCGCGTGCCGGCGCCCCCGGCGAGCAGGAGGATCCAGGGCTGTGCGGTCATGAGCGTTCCTCAGGCGGGGGAAGCAGGTCGGCGCGGGTCTGCCGCAGGGCTTCGTAGAGCACGATGCCGACGCTGGTGGCAAGGTTCAGGGAGCGGACCGGTCCGGGCACGGGCACTGCGAGGGCCTGGGCCCCCAACTCCGCCAGGCGCTCGTCCCCCAACCCGGTCGTCTCGCGCCCGAAGATCAGGGCGTCGCCGGGTCGAAACCGCGCGGTCGTGTAGGGCCGGGTGGCGCGGGCGGAGAAGAACCAGAGCCGGTCGGGAGGCAAGGCCAGGGCCGCTTCGCAGGCCGACCAGCCCGAATGCACGTGCAGATCGACGTCCTTCCAGTAGTCGAGCCCCGCCCGCCGCACGGCCTTCTCGTCGATGTCGAAGCCCAGGGGCTCCACCAGGTGCAGCGACGCCCCCGTCGCCACGCAGGTGCGCCCGACGCTCCCTGTGTTCTGGGGGATGAGCGGCCCGACGAGCACGATGTTCACGGGTTCCAGACCTCCGCGGAGCCGCCGGCCCGGGGATCCGCGCCCGCCGTCCAGGCCCCGGTGCGGGGGTCGCGGCCCACGGCCTGAACCACCCCGCTCCGGCTCATGGGGGCGAGGACGAAGCCTTGCTCCCCCATGGCGGCTCGCGTGGCGTCGGGTAGCGCTTCCTCGGCGAACACCGTCGCGGGCAGCCACTGGTGGTGCAGGCGCGGCCGGACGATCGCCTCCTGCGGCGGGAGCCCGGCGTCCACCACGCCGAGCAGGGTCTGCA
>CALCXL010000684.1 GCA_937907595.1 uncultured Pseudomonadota bacterium | reverse complement strand
GGGGGGGAGGTCCGCGAGCCCACGGCCCCCGAGAAGCTTGCGCTGGCCACCGCCGGCGTGGGCGCCCTGCTGTTCGCCACCTCCCTGCTGGCACCGGGCAAGCTGCAGAGCTGGCTGCCGCCCTGGTTGGCGCTGATGCTCACCTTCGGCACCGCGGCGGTGGGCGGCGCGGCCTACTGGTGGCTGAGCTACCGGGGCACCACGCCGGGAATCAAGCACCACGGGGTCTTTCACAGCTCGGTGATGAACCGCGGCGCCTGGGGCTGGCTGCTGGGCATCCTGATCACGGGCTTCTACGTGATGCTGTACTGGCACGCCTCCGCCCTGGAGGGCGCCGTCCGGCTCCTGGATCCCCTGGCCCTGCTGATCAAGGGACACCCCGCCGACCAGTGGTTCCTCTACGGCTTCCTGTACACGGCCTCCGTGCTGGTCATGGGCCTGCGCATGGCCATGAAGTATCGGCACAGCCAATACCACCTGCTCCGGACGGCGTCGGTGGCCTTCTTCCAGCTTGGCTTCGCCTTCCTGCTGCCCAGCTTGCTCAAGAAGATGAACCAGCCGGACTTCTACTTCACCTACTTCTGGCCCCTGAAGCCCGACTACCTGCTGCCCTTCGACTACGTCCTGGGCGCCGACGGGATCGTCAGCAAGGAGTGGGGGGGCCACGCCACGGGCCGCTTCATGATCCTCTGGGGCGCCGCGGCCACCTTCGTGATCACGCCGACGCTGACCTGGTTCTTCGGCAAGCGTTGGTACTGCTCCTGGGTCTGCGGCTGCGGTGGGCTGGCGGAGACGCTGGGCGATCCCTGGCGGCAGCTGAGCGACAAGAGCAGCCGGGCCTGGAAGGTGGAGCGCTGGTCGATCCACACCGTCCTGCTGACGATCACAACCTTCACGCTCTTCTTGTGGATCAACGACCTAACTGGTCGCAAGATGATGGGAAACGACGGCTCCGCATTCTTCTGGAAGACCTACGGCTTCCTGATCGTGATGGCCTTCTCCGGCGTCATCGGAGTGGGCTTCTACCCCCTGCTGGGCAGCCGGGTCTGGTGCCGCTTCGGCTGCCCCATGGCCGCGATCCTGGGCCTGCAGCAGCGCTTCTTGAGCCGCTTCCGCATCACGACCAACGGGGGGCAGTGCATCTCCTGCGGCAACTGCTCGACCTACTGCGAGATGGGCATCGACGTGCGCGCCTACGCCCAGCGGGGCGAGAACATCGTTCGGGCCTCCTGCGTGGGCTGCGGGGTCTGCGCGGAGGTCTGCCCTCGGGGCGTCCTCAAGCTGGAGAACGGGTCCTTCGGCGATCGCTTCCACAACGCCGCCCGGCCCCTCGTGGCCCTGGCCGACGCCCTGCGCGGCCGACCCAAGGCGCGCTGATCCAGAACGGAGAAGGGGCGAAGCCTGAGCCTCGCCCCCTCCCGATCGATCAAGCGAAGAATGGTGCCGAAGGGGGGACTCGCCCTCCGCTCGTCGCCGTCCTGGCTCCTCGCTCCGGGCCCGGGGCGAACGGCTGCCGGCTCCGTCCCGGAGCCTCTTCAGCCCCCGGCTGCGCCGTTCGCCCGTTCGAGTCCCCCCTCTCCAGAACGGAGAAGGGGCGAAGCCTGAGCCTCGCCCCCTCCCGATCGATCAAGCGAAGAATGGTGCCGAAGGGGGGACTCGAACCCCCACACCCAACGGGCGGCGGATTTTGAATCCGCTGCGTCTACCGGTTCCGCCACTTCGGCTCGAGGCAGAGGTACAGAATCCGGGGGGTGGATGTCAATGCGGGGACGACTTGAGGAAGGCCTCCGCGGAGGCGAGACTCCGGCAGTGACCGCCCGACGAATCGATCCCGGAGCAGTTTTGCTGGCCCTCGCCCTCCTGGGCGTGGCCGCGCTCCCGCCGCCGCCAGCGACGCCGACCACAGTGGCCAGCACCGACTCCCTCGCCGCGGCGTCCTGGTTCGACGATCGCTACGAGGCGCCCCTGTATGCGGTCGTGCCGCGCTGGCCCGCCCGAGGGGTCACCCCCTGGACCGTGCAGGAGGGGTCGGCCGCGGATCTGGTCTTCCTGGTCGGCGGACAGCGCCTCGAGGTTCCCCTGGCGCTGTCGGGCGGGATCACCCTGGACGCCTCCGCCCCCCAGGGCGCGGAGGGCGCCATCCTGGCGCAGCCCCCGCCGGATCGAGCCGCCGATCTGGCCGACCTCGGGCTGCCCCTGCGCCTGGAGCCGGACTTCCACGCGCTGGGGAGCCTGCCCTCGCACGATCGCGACGCCGTGCGCTCCCCCTGGGCCTGGCGGTGGGCCGGCGGCAGGGGCGACGGCGAGGTCGATGTCCAACGATCCGGCCCCGACCGAGTGCGCCTGCGCGGCCGGGGGCCGATCGCCGCGGAGGCCTCAGGGGGGGGCTGGGTCGGGGTCCGTTCGTCGCTCTCCCGGGCTCTCGGCGGCGCCCACGTCGCCGAAGAGGTCGAGCTTCGGCTGAACCTGCACCTGGCCCGTGCCCCGGTCGATCAGTAGGCCGGCGCCGACGTAGGCGCGGGTCCGGTCCCACTCGATGACCCGGCCCACCAGCCATCCGCCCGGATCGGCCAGGGTCTCCAGGGGAGCTGCCCCCAGGCGTTCGTCCGCGATGGCCGCGGCGGCGTCCATCCAGCCCTCGGGCAGGCGGGCCTCGGGCCGGCAGGCCAGGGCCTCTGCGTCCCAGCGATCGCTGGGCGTCACCCACAGCCGAACCACGGCGAAGCGCGCCTCCCGCTCCGGTGGGCGGCGATCGGGCCAGCCCGGCGACGCGCCATCGAAGCCGACGAACGCCAGGGGCCAGCCCGAAGGCTCTCGACTCGCCACCGCCGCCAGCCCCGGAGGCCATCCCCAGGCCCAGGCCTCACGATCGCCGGCGGAGCCCAAGCGGCACCCCGGCCCACCTCCCCGGGCGGGGTCCCACCGCAGATCGAACAGGTCGTAGCGGGCCAGTCCCTCGGGGGCCTCCGCGGCGGCCAGGCGCTCGCCCAGACGCTGTCCGGGCTGGAGGAAGCGGCTGGGCAGGTGGTGGGTGACGAGGTGGCGGCCCGAGCTTGAGCGCGTGAACAGCTTTAGCGGGCCCCGGTCGTACCAACCGGGCTGCTCAACGGGCTCGGGCCCGACCGCGCGGGCCGCCCAGGGGACCAGGAGCACGAAGGCCGACTGCAGGACCAGTCCCGCTGCGGCGGCCCGCGCGGTCCTGCCTGCGAGCACCCGCTCGGCGCCCCACAGCGCGGTCACCACCAGCCCGGGCACCACGAAGAGCCAGTCGTTGAGGAAGGCCCGGTTGCTCACGGCGAGCACGGCCGGTAGGAGCTGCGCCGCCGCGAGGACCGCGGGCAGGAGGGCCAGGAGGGTCGCGCCGCCCACTCCCTCACGGCGCAGCGCCCAAAGGGCACACAGCAGGCCCGCGGTCAGGAGCGCGAACCCGAGGGGGAAGAGGTGCACCCACGAGGTCTCCGCCAGCATGCGCAGCGCGAGCCCGGCCCACGCGCTCGGGGAGGCTTCGGCCATCCACCAGCCCGACGCGTAGTTCTCCCGCAGCTGCAGGTAGCCCAGGAAGTTGTGCGGCGGGGCGCCCACCAGCCGGGGCGCCAGCCCGGAGTACCAGAGCCCCAACCACCCCGTGATCGAGGCCGCCGCGGCCCAGGCGCCCAGCCGGGCTCCCCTGAGCACACCAGCCGAGGGGGCCGTGATCGGCAGCAGCACCAGGGCCGCGACAAGCGTGAGCAGGACGTCGGTGGCGACGATGGGGTGGCTGTACAGCCTCAGAGCCTGCCAAAGCCCGAGCGCCAGCCACCACGGCAGGCCGGCCCGCCCGCCACGGCGCAGCGCAGCGACCAGGAACCAGAGGCCCAGGGGGGTGAGGGACGCGGCGTGGAACTGGATGTCCCACTTGCGCGAGGCGTTGACGACGATGGGCGCCGCGGCCACCGCGAAGGCCGCGAGGCCGGGCCGGCGCACCCCGATCTCCCGGGCCAGCGCCCAGGTCCCCAGCACCATCAACAGCAGGAACGGCAAGTTGACCAGGCGGTAGGCGATCCGCCCGGGACCCACCGCCGCGAGCGTCGCCACCAACGCCGTCTGGGCCAGCCGGGGGTGCAGCTCCCCCGCCGCCACCTGATCCCAGAGCAGGCCCGGGCGATCAACCGGCGCCGCGCTCCGCAGCGCGGCGATCCAGGGCAGGCAGTCGGCGGTGTAGAAGTCGTCGTGGTCGTCGGGGGGCCGGCGATCCAGGGCGGCGAAGGCGAGCAGCTGCGCGCAGGAGGCCAGGAGGGCCAGCAGCAGCCAGGGCGACCTCCTCACGGCGCGGGCGTCCAGCGCAACGAGCAGCCCTCCCGCTCCACCCCAGCGGTCTCCGGGTCGATGCCCTCGGGCCAGTCGGCGACCCAGGCGACCCCGGGGCTCAGGGGGCCGCCGTCGAGCACGAGCGTTCCGGCCCCCGGCGTCCCGTGCGCTGCGACCACGGCCTCGGCGCTGCTGCCGTCCACAGCGCGGGCCCAGCGCTGGGCCTCCTCGGGGAGCCAGGCGGGCCCGATGGGGGGCTCGGGCGCGGGCTCCTCCGCTTCGTCGCCGGCAGGCTCGTTGGGGTCCGTGGCTGCGGACTCGACGGGAGCCTCCGGCGCCGGCCCGGGGGGGGCGTCCTCGCCCAGGTCCAGGATCGGCTCCCCCGCCGAGTCGCCATCGACGACGTCCCCGTCGACACCGTTCCCATCGACCTGGCCGTCGACGGCCGCGGCGCGCGCGGTCAAGGGGCAGGCCGGTCGACCGCCGAAGTGCCAGCCGTCGGGCACATCCAGGGCGCGCCAGCCCTCGCCGCTCAGGGCGTCCAACCACGGGGACAAGTCGTCCTCATACGCGGCGGGGACGGCGGGCGGTGCCTGCACCAGCCACCCCGCATGGAAGGGCCGCACCGCCCACCCGCCGCACACCGCCAGCACGCCGGCGGGGTCGGTGATCAGGGGGCCGTCACATGCCCAGGCCTGCCCCATCAGGTCTCCGCCCAGGGCGACCGATGCCTGCCCGTTCCGCAGGGCCAGCCCCTTCCCCTCGTGCCGACGCACCGCCCAGGGGAGGGGGCCGGCGCAGGGGTGATCCAACCGCAGGGGTCGCTTCCACTCCGCGCGCCGCTCGCCCAGCGTGATCACCACCTGCACCTCGGCGGATCCCAGCAGGTCGCCAGCGCACAGCGGCTTGGGCGTGACGAAGGCGCCATCGGACACCGCGTCCGTGGTGGCCTCGCTCCGCACCCCCCACCGGGCGGCCTGGCGGAACGTAGCCCGCTGCCAGGGCACCATGCGGCCGTCGATCTCCGCCTGCACCAGGACCTCGACGCGCCCGCCCCGGGGCAGCCGATCCGCATGCACCAGCTCCAGCCGCGCCGCGGGCCCCAAAGCCAGCGAGGCGGCAGCAGGACCGATTCCGGGCCCCAGCGCCTCCTCCGCGAGGAGCACCCCGTCCGCGTCCAGCGCGCGAAGGATCGCGTGGTCCGTGGCTCGCTGCAGGGCCTCCCACCCAGCGGGTCCCTCCGGGTAGCGCCGCGCCAGGTCCATCAGGTCCGCCGCCGACGCGTCCGCGCCCAACTCGGCCAGCGCCCGCGCCTGCTCGTGCAGCAACGCTTCGGGAGCGCGGGGGTGATCGGGGTCCTGCATCCGCAGCTCGCGCCAGACCTGCACGGAGTCGGCCGCCTCCGCGTCGAGCCAGGCGACGGCCCGCCACAACCCCAAGGCCTCGTCGAAGTGGCTCATGTCCTCGTAGCGGCCCAGGA
>CALCXL010000683.1 GCA_937907595.1 uncultured Pseudomonadota bacterium | reverse complement strand
CGCGGCGGTGGAGGGGCAGGCGCCCTACTGGGACGAGGTCTTCCAGCTCCACTTCGCGGTGGGCACCCTGTAGGGAGGCCTGCAGGCGCCCTGGGGGACGGCCGCTACGGCACCGCCGCCAGGGGCCAGCGACGCCACAGGAGCCCGAAGCGGACGCCGCGGTCCGACACGAGCAGGTCGGGGGCGTCGATGCGGTCCATCACGCCCAGCAGCAGCGACATGCCGGCCACGATGAGGTCGGCGCGGCCGGGGTGCAGGCCGGGCACGCGAGCGCGCTCCTCGGGGCTGAGGGCGGCCAGGCGGGCGCGGGTCTCATCGACTTCCTGCCGGGTCATCCTGGCTCCCTGCACCTCTTCGGGGTCCCAGGTGGCCATGCCGCGGGCCACCTGCAGGCTGGTGGTCACCGTGCCCGCCACGCCCACGAGGGTGGGCCGCTCCCTCACCACGGGGGCCTCCTGCAGGGCCTCCGCCACCGCGGCGTCCAGGGCCTCCACGTCGCTGCCGCAGCGCTCCGCCAGCTTCACCGAGCCCACGGGCAGGGAGACCGCCCAATCGCTGCGCCCACGCCCGCGCAGGGCCATCTCCGTGCTTCCCCCACCGATGTCGAGGACCAGCAGGGGCAGGTGGCGGCGAAAGCTGCGCTCCTGGGCCAGGGCCACCAGCTCGGCCTCCTCCTCCCCGTCGATCACCGCCGGCCGCAGGCCCCATCGCTCCGCCACCTGGTCCAGGAAGTCCCGCCCGTTCGGGGCCTCGCGGGTGGCGGAGGTGGCCGCGCCCAGGACGGCGTCGGGGGACACGCCCAAGGTGTCCAGCCGCCCCGCGAAGTGGCCCAGGGCGACGTGGGCCCGCCGCTGCCCCTCCTCGGAGAGGGAGCCGTCCGGGTCCCGGTGCCGGCCGAGGCCGGTGATGACGTGCAGGTCCTCGGCCAGCCGCAGCCGGCGGCGGTCGAGGTCGTCGGCGAAGAGGACGCTGAGGCTGGCGGTGTTGGTGCCGACGTCGAGCAGCGCGACGCGCGACGGCGGCTCGTGGGGCCCGGCGGGGATCACCGCAGGCGGCCGGCGGCGCTCACCGCGCCTTCGGTCCCCATTGGGGGTTGCTGAAGCTGCCGGTGCCGTTCGTGATCCGGGTCTGGGCGTTGCCGTCGGCGGTCATCACGTACAGCTGCTTGCCGCCGCCATCGCGGGAGGAGGCGAAGAGGATGTGGTGCCCGTCGGGGGACCAGGAGGGGTCCTCGTCGTCGCCGGAGCTCTGGGTGAGGCGCCGCAGCCCCGTGCCGTCGAGGTTGATGACGAAGATGTCGAAGCGGCCCTCGTCCCGCCCGGCGAACGCCACGCGGGTGCCGTCGGGGGAGAAGGCGGGGGAGACGTTGTGGCCGCCCAGCCGCACCAGCTGGCTGACGTCGGTGCCGTCGCGCTTCATCAGGAAGATCTGCGGGTTGCCGTTGCGGCTGCTCACGAACGCGATCGTGCCGCCGTCGGGCGACCAGGCCGGGCTGACGTCGATGCCCCACTGCCGCGTCAGCCGCCGGATGATGGAGCCGTCCGGCTCCAGTGCGTAGATCTCGCTGTCCCCGTCCTTGCTCAGGGTCAGCACGATCTCCTTGCCGTCCGGCGACCACTCCGCGCCGGCGTTGATGCCGGGGTGGCCCGAGATCTTGGTGTGCCGGCCGGTGCGCAGGTCCGTGGCCCACAGGTCCGGGTTGTTGTCCCGGTAGGAGGTGTAGGTGACGGTGCTCCCGTCCGGCGACCAGGCGGGGGACAGGTTGATGGAGCCGTTGCGCGACACCGGCCGCGGGTTCTCGCCGTCGTAGTCGAAGAGGTAGATCTCCTTGCCCTGGCCGTAGTTGACCACCGACACGATCCGGGTGTCGAAGACCCCCGCTTCGCCCGTGAAGGCCTCCACGATCGTGTTGGAGATCCCGTGGGCCAGGGTGCGCGGGTCCAGCAGCTGCCCGGTGAGCTTGCGCGAGAGCATGTCCCGGCCCGCGGCCACGTCGTAGACGTAGAGCTCCGCCTCCAGGCCGGCTTCCGTCGCCACCAGGGACGCCTTGACCAGGCCGACGGCGCCCGGCGCGCGCCAGTTCTCCCAGTCGAACTCGTTCGGTCGGATGCCCGCGGTGGAGTCCTCGATGAACGCGTTGGCGTCCATGATGTCGAAGTAGCCGCTGACGCGCAGGTCGTTGCGCACGACCTCCAGCATGGAGTCGCGCACGCCGACGTCGACGCCGTCCAGCACCTTCCAGCCGGGCAACGCCAGGGGCAGACGGGCGGCGCTGCCCCCCGTGATCTGGATGTAGGCGACGTCCCCGTCCGCGTCCTGCGCGAGCGCGGGCGTGGCCAGGAGAAGGACGAACGCGCCGAGGGCGCCACTCAACCAGGAAACCTGCATCAAACCCCAGGATCTGCGGGCCGGAAGACTACCGCGATTCGTCGCAAGCGGGGAGCACGGCACTACTGCTTGTCCTTCGGGGAGAAGCCGAGCATCACCGTCCGCTTGTCCTTTGGACCGGGCGGCTGCACCCGGCGGGTCTGCGTCAGGGCGCGCATGCAGCTGCTGTCGTAGGACCAGTCGCCGCTGCCCTGCTCCATGGCGGGGCCGCTGAGCGCACCATTCTCCTCGATGGAGAAGCTGACCACCGCCCACAGCTCCTCGGGCACCGGCATCTGCATGGCCGTGGGGTGCCAGTTGTCCTTGATCGCGTCGGCCACCAGGCGCTCGTAGGCGGTCAGCTGCCGACCGAAGCGGGCCTTGAGGGCCTGGCTGGGGTCGGCGTCGTCGGAGCCGTCGGGGCTGGTCTCGAACACGACCTCGTCCGACTCCTCCTCCACCCGGGCCACCAGGGCCGACAGGTCGCGGCGCGGGGGCGGCGTGGGCTCCGGCTTTGGGGGGTCCTTCGCCGGCTCGATCTTCGGTCCCTCCGCTTCCGGTGCCTTCTTCTGCTTCAGCACAAGCTCGTCCGGGCGGGGGGGCGGCTCGGGCTTCTTGCCGGCCTCGCCGGCGGGGGGAGCCTTCGGGGCGGCGGCCTTCTTGGGCAGCGCCTTCGCCTTGGGGAGCACCACGGCGGACACGATGAACGCGTCGCGGGTGATGGGCGGGCGCTTGTCCTCGCCGATGGATCCGAAAGCCAGCATGAGCACCAGGGGAACGTGGAGCAGCAGGGACGGCAGGAGCGTGAGCCCCAGCCCAGGACCGGGATCCGACAGGACCCCCCTGTAGTTCGACCGGACGGCGGCCACGATGGGTTCAGTCCTCCTCGACCGTCGGCGGCTCGGTGACCAGGCCCACGGTGAGGATCCCGGCCAGGCGCCCGGCGGCGAGGACCTCCATCAGCTTGCCGTAGGACGTGTCCACGTCGCCGCGCACAAAGAGGCTCTTGTCGGTGCGGTTGGCGTAGATGGCGGGCAGGCGGTCCTTGAGCTCCTCGCAGGGGAACTCGGTCTTGAGCACGAAGCACTGGCCGGCCTTGTTCACCGTGACTACGACCGGCTCCTCGTCCATCTGTTCCAAGTTCGACGCGGAGACGCGCGGCAGGTCGACCTGCACGCCCTGGGTCATGAGCGGCGCGGTGACCATGAAGATCACCAGCAGCACCAGCATCACGTCCACGAAGGGCGTGACGTTGATCTCGCTCAGGACGGTGCTGACCCCGGGCTCCTCGTCCCAGCCGTCGCCTCCGCCTCCGCCTCCGCCCATCCCCATCAGACGTTCTTGCTGCGCTCGTGGCGCTCGACGAGGTTGAGGAAGTCCGCCGTGAAGTGGTTGACCTCCCGGGCCAGGACCTTCAGCCGCGTCGCGAAGTAGTTGAAGAACATCACCGCGGGGATGGCTGCGAAGAGGCCCACCGCGGTGGCGATGAGCGCCTCGGCGATGAAGGGACCGACCTCAGCGATGGACGTGGTGCCCCGCGCGCCGATCTCCTGGAAGGCCCGCAGGATGCCCCACACCGTGCCGAAGAGGCCGATGAAGGGCGCCGCGCTGCCGCAGGACGCCAGGAAGGGGATGGTGCGCTCCAGGCGGGTCATCTGCTCCGACGCCGCCTTGCGCAGGGACCGGTTGACGTTCTCCGTGGCGCCCAGGCTGGGCACCCCCGAGCTCTGCGCGGCCTCGTTCAGCTTGACCATCTCCCGGTAGCCGGCCGCGAAGGCCAGGGCGACGGGGGAGTCGGGGTACTTGCCGACCTCCTGGTTGGCCTGCTCCAGGGACGTGGTGTTCCAGAAGCGCTCCAGGAACGCCGCGGACTGCGCCCACGCCTTCCTGAGCACGATCATGCGTTGGATGATGATCGCCCAGGAGATCAGCGAGAAGCAGATCAGGACGAACATCACCGACTTGACGACGGGGTCGGCGTGGAGGATCAGCGACCAGGCGGAGGTGGTTCCGGCGGCGAAGGGCAGCAACATCAGCGTTTCCCGGGGTCTGCAGGCGGGCCGGACTCTAACAGAGCGGCCGACGGGGGAGGGGCCCCGCGCGGACGCGCGTGAGCGTTGGAGGTCGGGGGGGAGGGGAGGGTCCTGGTCGGCCGTTCGGGCGGCAGCCCCCTTCAGCTGGCCGTGAGCACCTCGACCTCGATGGCGGATCCACGGTCGAAGGACGACAGGGCGTGCCGCTGGCGGAAGGCGGCCTTGAGGCCCCGGCCCACCCGGCCCACCTGCACGTAGTTGATCACCATGCCGGTGCCGCCGCCGACGATCGGCACCCAGCGGGTCAGGTGCAGGCCCGCTGAGGCGGCCAGGCGCACGACGACGGCCTGAAAGGCCTTGAGCAGCAGGGGATTCTGGAATGTGCCCGTGCCCGTGACCACGACCGGCAGCAGGCGCATCAGCTCCGCCTCGGTGCCTTCGAAGTCGACGTCCGCGCCCACCGCGCTGGCCAGGGCCTTCCACAGCTCGATCTCTCCCCGGTCCGTGGTGTAGTCGAAGCCGTAGGCCAGCGAAATGCGCTGCGCCAACCGGATCACCACCACAACCAGGTGACTCAACCCCGCGGGCAAG
Source organism: uncultured Pseudomonadota bacterium (assembly GCA_937907595.1). Taxonomy (GTDB): domain Bacteria; phylum Myxococcota_A; class UBA796; order UBA9615; family UBA9615; genus CALCXL01. Next base: position 775 of record CALCXL010000683.1, on the reverse strand, counting down.
CCGATCCATCCCCCGGCGCCCAGGGAAAGCCCCGAGCCGGCGGCCGAGCGGCGCGCCCGGGCGATGTAGCGGTCGATCTGCGGATCCAGCTCCGCGGAGGGGCGGCTCTGGAGCGAGGCGATGGAGTCTGCGTCGATTCCTTCGGTCGCAAGATCGCGAAGGACCTCGACGTCCGTGACCGATGCCAGGCGGTACACATGCTGGAACAGACCCTCATCCAGGGCGTCCAGGAGGCCGCGGGCGACGTCTTCTGCGTTCATTGAAAGGATGATACCGGGACGCAGCCGGGGTGCCGGGCTTTCCTCCTCGCCTGCCCGCTGCCTATACTCCCCCGGTCTGCACCTTGCCGCATCCAGGCCATGGGGGATCCCGTTGAGTTCCGAGGCCTTGTTTCCCCAGTCGATCCGCGACGAGCTGAGCGAGCTGCCGCGGCCCCATCCGTCGTTCCTGGTCTCGTTGTTGACCCGCGAGGAGCCGGCGATCCAGTCATTCCGCGATCAGATCGCGGCGTGGTGGGAGCACATCGGCCCCGACGCGCGGGACCGCTACCAGGACGAACTGCAGTCCTTGGAGAACGACACGTTCTTCCAGGCCTTCGGCGAGCTCGCCGTGCACGAGATCCTGCGGTACCACGACCTGCAGGTCGACAAGTACGCCGACGCCCCCGCGGGCTGGATGACCATGAAGGCCGGGGAGGACGGAGAGTTCGGCCTGTCCGTCATCTCGTACCTGCCCGAGGTCCAGATCCGCGGCTCCATGAGCGTGTACCGCCACC
>CALCXL010000682.1 GCA_937907595.1 uncultured Pseudomonadota bacterium | reverse complement strand
GGTCCACCAGGAAGGAGCGCGACCAGCCCGACCGCCCGGGCCGCAGCAGCACGCACGGCATCGCCTCCCGGCAGGCCAGGTGCAGGGTCTGGCGGTCGGTGCGCGCGCTCGTCGTCAGGGCCGGGACTCCAGCGCCGCCGCGGCGTCGTCCTCCGCCGGTGGGTCGCTCGACAGGTCGACGATGCCCAGCTTGGCCAAAACCACCAGCAGGATCAGGGCCGGCGTCACGAAGCGGATGAGCACGGTCCAGACCGACGCCAGCCGAGCCCCCCACAGGCCCAGGGACGCAAACCCGGCCTCGCGGTCCTCCTTCGTCAGCAGCCAGCCCGCAGCCAGGGCGACCAGCAGGCCGCCTCCAGGGAGCATGTAGCGGGTGGTGACGTCGTCGAGCACGGCCAGGACCCCGTCGTCGGTCAAGGCGCCGTTGGCCGCCGCCAGGCCCGTCAGCCAGATGGCGAAGCCCATCATGGCGGCCGCTACCCGGCGCGGCAGACCCAACTGGTCGTGCATCCAGGCCACACAGACCTCCAGGAGGGAGATCCCCGAGGACCAGGCGGCGAAGATCAGCAGCAGGAAGAAGGCGACGGCGACGAAGGTGCCCCCGGGCATGCCCGCGAAGAGATCCGGCAGGGTCACGAAGACCAGCCCCGGCCCCGCGCCCGGCTCCGCGCCCTGCGAGAAGACCACCGCGAAGATCACGGCGCCGGCCATCAGCGCCAGCACCGTGTCCAGCAGCGCGATCCAGACGCCGTCCCGCACGACGTGCCGGTCCGAGCCCACGTAGGACCCGTAGGTGACCATGGCGCCCATGCCCAGGCTCAGCGTGAAGAAGGCGTGGCCCAGGGCCTCGAGCACCGACTCGCCGGTGAGCTTGTGGAAGTCAGGCTTGAACAAGAACGTGAGGGATTCACCCAAACCACCAGTGACTCCTACATAAACAAGAAGGAGCACCAGGATGGCAAACAGGGCGGGCATCAGCCGCTTGCAGGCCCACTCGATGCCCCCCTGCACGCCCACCGCCACTACGCCGACCACCATCAGCATGAACACCGTGTGCCACAGGGCCGACCAGCCGAAGCTCCCGCCCACCCCGGTGAAGGTGGCCGCCGCGGTCTCTCCCCCCGGCACCACGCCCAGGCTCACGAACAGGAAGTGCAGGGCCCAGCCGGCCACCACCGAATAGAAGGAGAGGATCAGGAACCCGGTGGTCACCGCCAGCAGCCCGGTGAACCAGCTCAGCGCGTTGCCCAGGGCGCCGTGCTCCGCGGTCAGCTTGCGCAGGGAGCCCAGGACGTCGCTGCCGCCGCGCCGGCCGACGATGAGCTCGGCGTACATCAGCGGCAGGCCCACCAGGGCGATGCAGGCCAGGTAGACCAGCACGAAGGCGCCGCCGCCGTTCTCGCCGGTGATGTAGGGGAACTTCCAGATGTTGCCCAGGCCCACGGCCGAGCCGGCCGCGGCCATCACGAACCCGAACTGGCTGCCAAAGGCCCCACGATCGCTGGTCGATCCGCTCATCTCCACACCTCCTGACACCTCCCCGGGGGGGCATCCGGCGGGAGGCTACCGGATTCAGGCGGTGGCGGCGAAGTCCCCCGGGTGGTCCTGCCAGCCCTCCTCCTCGGCCAGGAGCATGCGCCGACGCGCGGAGCGCAGCACGCCGCCCTCGAGCTCGTAGAGGAAGTAGCCCGCGGTGCGGTCCGGCAGGGGGGACACGGCCGACGTGGTGCCGCAGTTGACGACCGGGACGGCCCCGCCGGGCACGACCAGATCGGTGCGCCAGCACTGGTGGTTGTGGCCGTGCAGCACCAGGTGGGGCGGCGCGCGGCGCAGGCTGTCCAGCAGCTCTGCGTTGTTCACGATGTCGTGACCGGGCCGATCGTAGGGGGTGCCGTCGGCCCACAGCGGCGGGTAGTGCATCAGGTAGACCGCCTGGCGCCCCGCGTCCCGCGCCTCCTGCACCAGGGCCTCGGCCCGGCCGATC
>CALCXL010000681.1 GCA_937907595.1 uncultured Pseudomonadota bacterium | reverse complement strand
GGAGTCCCGGGCGAAGGCCGTCGCCGAGTTCCTGATCAAGGAGGGCCTGCCCCGGGAGCGCGTCGCCTTCGCGGGCATGGGCGACACCGTGCCCCTGGGCTCCAACCGCACCCCCGCCGGCCGCGAGCTCAACAACCGGGTGGAGCTCCTCGCCGTCGACGGCCTGTTCCAGTAGCGCTTCGGGTCGACTCGATCAGACCAGCGGCCCCTTGAAGAACTGCTTGAGCAGGGCGCGGTCGCGGTCGAACTCGGGGAAGTCCTCGGGCTGCTCGGCGTAGACCCGCGTGATGATGCTGAGCGCGCGCGTCATGAAGGTCGGGGCGACGACGTTGAGGACCCAGCGCCGCAGGAAGGTCCCGCTCACCACCCGCCGCTTGCGCTGCACGATGCCGTCGAGCATCCAGGCCGCGGCCTGCTCCGGCGTCATCGCCTTCGTGTCGCCGTAGCGCTCCTCGTCCATCATCGCCGTGCGCACCCAGGGCAGCAGCACCGACATGACGTGCACGCCCTCGTGCAGGTGCTCGGCCGACAGCGTGTCCGTCAGGTGGTGCAGGGCCGACTTGCTGGCGCCGTAGGCCGCGAACCAGGGCGTGGGCAGGGTGATGCCGGCGGTGAGCACGTTGACGATGACGCCGTCGCCGCGCTGGCGCATGCCCGGGAGCGCGCCGCGGATCAGGCGCACGGGGGCGAAGAAGTTGAGGCGCATGACCCGCTCGAAGTCGTGGTAACGCTCCAGGGACTCGGCGGCGGGGCGGCGGATGGAGCGGGCGGCGTTGTTCACCAGCACGTCGACGCGGCCCTCCTCCGCCAGCGCCCAGGCGATGAGCGCGTCGCACTCCTCCAGCTCGTTGAGGTCGGTGACGCGGTAGAGGCAACGCCCGCCGGCCGCCCGCACGCGCTGCGCGACCGCCTTCAACTCCGGCTCCCGACGCGCGGCCAGCAGCACCACGGCGCCGGCCTGCCCGCACTGCACCGCCAGCTCCGCCCCCACCCCGCTGGAGCCGCCGGTGATGAGCACCACCTTGCCCTCGATGCTGCTGCGCGCCGCCTCTACGGGGTCCAGGGCCGGGTCCAGGTTGCGCAGCCAGAAGTCCCAGATCGGGGCGACGTACGCCGATTGGGGCGGGCACTTGAGCCCCGGAGGCAGGCCCTGCTGGCTGCCTGCGTCGAAGCGCACCTGCTGGTTGAAGGAGGCCTTGACCTGCGGGGGCACGCCCATCTGCTGCAGCCGCTGCTCGCTGTACCACCGCACCGCGCCCAGGCCGTCCAGGGTGTCGACGACGAAGGGTACGCGCTTCTTCCATCGGCCCAGGGAGCCGCGCAGGGCCGGGCCGCCCGCCGCGTCGCTCAGCAGGTTCCAGGTGTCGCCGGCGTAGGGGGGCGCGGGGTCGACCAGGTGGTAGGTGCGGCCGTCCTGCCCGGCGTCGACCCAGTGGGCCATCGCCGCGGCCACCCAGTCCACCGGCACCATGTTGATGCGTCCCTCCAGGGCGTTGGGCAGCGGCATCCAGCGCGGGTAGAGGTCGCGGGCGCGCTTGAGGGAGGCGAAGAGAAAGTAGGGGCCGTCCGCCCGGTCGATGGCGCCGGTGCGGCTGTGTCCGACGACCGCCGAGGGGCGGTACACCCGGAAGCGCAGCCCGCTGGCCCGGACCAGCGTCTCGGCGTCGAACTTGCTGCGGTGGTAGGCGTTCGGGAAGCCCTGGCCCAGGTCCGCTGCGCCCTCGGGCAAGGTCCCCGTGAAGTCGCCGGCCACCGCCACGCTGCTGACGTGGTGCAGCACCCCGCCCCAGCCCCCGCCCAGCCACTCCAGCAGGTTCTCGGTGCCCTGGACGTTGACGGCGTGCAGGCTGGCCTCGTCGGCGAGCAGGTCGTAGAGGGCGGCCAGGTGCAGCACGGCGTCGAAGTCGGCGGGGCTCACCGTCGCCGGCAGCCCCAGGCCCGGCTGGCAGATGTCGCCCACCGCCGTCTCGCAGCCCGGCACCTCCCGCGGCGTGCGCACCAGGGCGGTGACGGCGTGGCCCCGCGTGATCAACTCCGGCACCAGGTGCCGCCCGATGAGGCCCGTGGCCCCGGTCACCAAGAATCGACCCATGGCCGGATCCTACCCCCCTGGGTCCGACGCAATGAGGCGCCGGCCCCCCCGGTCCCCCGTTGACCGGTCGCCGCCCGCCCCCCAACGTGTCGCCCCATGCGCACCTTCCTGCTCCTGCTCGCCCTCCTGGCCTCCCCCGCCGCCCTCTCCGCGCCCGCCGACGATCCCCTGGGCGCGGCGACGTCCATCGAATCGCCGACCCTGCGCGCCCTGCTCATCGAGCACTGGGGCTGGACCATGGCGCGCCACCCCCGCTGGGCCACGGAGCTCGGGGTGCCCGGCCACGCCGATCGGCTGTTCGACGCTTCGGCGGCGGCGTGGGCGGAGGATCTGGGGGCGCGCTCAGGCTTCCTGGCCCGCCTGCTGGCCCTGGACACCGAGGCGCTGTCGACGTCCGACGCCCACGCCCTGCGCATGCTGCGCCTGCAGCTCCAGGACGGGCTTGCCCGGGCGGTCTGCCGCGACCACGAGTGGTCCCTGTCCCCGCGGGACAACCCCATCGTCGAATTCTCCGACCTGCCCGAGTCCCACCCCCTCAACACCGCGGCCGACGCCGAGGCCCTGCTGGCCCGCTACCGCGCCATCCCCAGGGCCGTCGAGCAGCGCACCACCAACCTGCGCCGGGGCCTGGCGTCGGGCCGCGTCGCCACCGCCGAGACCGTGCGCCGCACCATCGTGCAGGCCCGCGCCGCCCTGGCCGCCCCCCTGGCCGACCAGCCCCTGCTGGCGCTGCAGGGCACCGACACCCTGGTGCACAGCACCACCCACAAGGCCACGCCGCTGGTCCGTGACGCGATCCTGCCCGCGCTGGTCCGCTTCACCGACTTTCTGGAGGCCGAAGTGCTGCCCCTGGCCCGCCCCGCCGGCGCCGAGGGCCTGCTCAACGTGCCCGATGGCCGCCTCTGCTACGCCGCCCGGGTGCGCAGCCAGACGACCACGGACCAGTCCCCGCAGGTGCTGCACGCCCTGGGGCTGAAGGAGCTGGAGCGCATCCACGCCGAGTTCCGGCGCATCGGAGGCACGGAGTTCGGAACGAACGACCTGGCCGCGATCTTCGAGCGGCTGCGCAGCGACAAGTCGCTGTACTTCGAGACCTCCGAGGAGGTGGAGGCGGCCGCCAACCGCGCCTTGCAGCGCGCCGCCGCCGTCATCCCCCAGGCCTTCGGCCGGCTGCCCCAGGCCGAGTGCACCGTGCGCCCCATCCCCGCCCACGAGGCGCCCTTCACCACCATCGCCTACTACCAGCGCCCCCGGCCGGCTACGGGCAAGCCCGGCGAGTACTTCGTCAACACCTACGCTCCTAC
>CALCXL010000680.1 GCA_937907595.1 uncultured Pseudomonadota bacterium | reverse complement strand
CGCGCTCGATCAGGCTCGGGGTGGGGGGTGATGCCTCAGTGATGCGATTGCCCTGTCGTTACCCCCCGTGACGGAAGGGGGGTCGCCCCTACCCTTCTGAGCGCAGGTAGGCCTCCGTGAACATGGTGTCCGGAAGCTCCTCGGCGGGCACGTTGGTGCGGTACTCGCCGACCGTGATGACCGTCTTGCTGCCGCGCTTCAGGTTCTCCATGACCGTGCGCACCGGGACCATCGAGTCGCCGTCCTTCTTGGCCTCCTCCACGGTCATGCGCTTCGTGTTCACGCCCTTCTTGTCGAAGAACACGACCTGCCGAGGCATGAACTGGGCCTTGTCGATGTAGGTCACGAGCTTGCTGTAGGCCGACTCCAGCTCCGGCTTGGGCACGGTCTCGATGACGTAGACGTCGTAGGAGGTCCCGGCGACGGTGATCGTCTCCGCGGGCAGGCTGGTGTGGGTGCCGTCCTCGGGGCTGCCGACGTTGAGGTCCTCGAAGGAGAAGTCGGAGCCCATGAAGGAGCCGCGCCGCGAGCTGCCGCTGATCCGGTTGAGGATGTCCCCGGCCGGCATGTACAGGAACTGGTCGTCCTCGCCCGCGGGGTTCTCCCGGGTCAGGAACTGCACGCCGGCCACGTCCTCGGGCTCGTCGAAGCGCACGTAGGACATGGCGCCCTGGCCTTCGACCTGCTTGATCTTGCTGGTGATCTTGCGGCTGCGGGAGCGGCCGGACTTGTCGAACAGCTCCATGGTCAGCGTCTGGACGGAGTTGCTGACGCGCCGATTGGCCTGGCTCTTGGCGATGATCTGCTCCGCCGTCAGGTCCTGCGCCCCCGCCGGCATGGCGATCAGGAAGGTCAAGGCGGCCAGGAGGGCGAAGAGTCTGGGGGTACGGGTCATGTCGTGGGTCCTCCCTGCCCTCTGAGGGGGCGGGCTTCGTGGCATTGGATCAAACCTGGGGCCCGGTGGCAACGCCCCCGACCCTCCGGACCCCTGGCGGCGCCTTCGGGGGTCACGCGGTTCCTCGTCTCAGACGGGGCTCGTGATGGATCATTCATTCGGTGGCCTGAAGGGCCGCGTCGAGCACCCGGCGCACCGGCACCCCGGCGGCGCGGGCCAGGGCCAGGGCCTGGTCGAACTCGGGCTGGGCGGTCAGGCGACGATCTCCGGACCAGCCCTCCTTGACGTCCAGCGTACCGAAGGGTGTCGTCACCCGCTGCGTGCTCCGGCGCAGGGTCAGCCGCTGCTCCCGCCGCCAGCGCAGCCCCAGGGTGGTGGTCTGCTCGAACAGGAGCGTGCACAGGGCCTGCCGGAGCGCCGGTTCGGGGGCGCAGAGCGCGGTGACCACCGTGGCTGGGCGGCCCTTCTTGCCCTGGACCGGGGCCAGGGTGACGTCCAGAGCACCCGCCGACAGGAGATCGTCGACGAGGGGGCCGTAGATGCGCGGGTCCAGGTCGTCCAGGGTGGCGGTGATGACGTCCACCGCCTGGGCCTCGGAGCCGTCGCGGCGGCCCAGGAAGAAACGCAGGCCGTTGGGCCGCTCGCCCCGATCGCGGCCGCCCAGCCCGCAGGCCACCCGCTCCACGACCATCGGCGGGCGGGGCCCCCAGTGATCGACCAGGGTGCGCAGCAAGGCTGCTCCCGTGGGGGTCACGAGCTCCCCGGTGGGGTGGGGTCCCTCGGCGCCGTGCGTCGGCAGGCCGCGCAGCAGGAGGGCCGTGGCGGGCACGGGCACGGGGATGAGTCCGTGTGCGCACCGGGCGGTGCCGGTCCCCTGGGGCAGGGAGCCGCAGCTGATCCCCTCCACGTCCAGCTGCTCCAGGCCCAGCACCACGCCGCAGACGTCCACGATGGCGTCCACCGCGCCCACCTCGTGGAAGTGGACCTGCTCGGGCGTGCTGCCGTGGACCTCCGCCTCCGCCTCCGCCAGGGCGGTGAAGACGGCCAGGGCACGCTCCTGCACCCGCGCGGGCAGGGCCGAGGCGGAGATGATCCGGGCGACGTCGCTGAGGTGGCGGTGGGGCTGGGCGAGGCCTTGGTCGAGCAGGACGTCGACCTTGCTGCCGCCTACGCGCGGGTCGGTGCCATCGCGCCGATGCAGCCGCCAGCCCGCCACGCCCAGGGACTGCAGGCCCGCCTCCAGCGCCGCGGGATCGACGCCCGCGTCCACGATCGCGCCCAGGAGCATGTCCCCCGACGCGCCGGAGAAGGGGTCGATGTGCAGCCAGGTCACGAGGGCCCGCAGGCCAGGCGGTTGATGGAGGTGGCGGCCCACGCCGCGCCGAAGCCGTTGTCGATGTTGACGACCGTGACCCCCGCCGAGCAGGAGTTGAGCATCGCCAGCAGCGCCGCGACCCCGCCGAAGGACGCGCCGTAGCCGACCGACGTGGGCACGGCGATGACGGGGCTGGCCACCAGACCGCCGACCACCGACGGCAGCGCCCCATCCATGCCGGCGACGACGATGATCACGTGGGCCCCGCCCAGCCGCTTGCGGATGGAGAGCAGGCGGTGCAGGCCGGCGACGCCGACGTCCTCGATCAGCTCGGTGGCGTTGCCGAAGGCCTCGCTGGCCACCAGGGCCTCCAGGGCCACGGGACGGTCTGACGTGCCGGCGCTGAGGATGAGCACGGAGCCTCGCGGCGCCGGACGGGGGCAGTCGGGTGGGTCGACCGTGACGCAGCGGGCCTCATCGTGCCACTGGGCAGCGGGCCAGGCCTCCAGGCAGGCGGCGGCCACCTCCTCGCTGCAGCGGGTGGCCAGAACGCGTTGCCCCTGGACCAGCAGGGCGGAGCCGATGGAGACCACCTGGGCGGGGGTCTTGCCCTGGGCGAAGATGGCTTCAGGGAGGCCCAGGCGCACGGCGCGGTGGATGTCGACCCGGGCGGAGCCCTGATCAGCGAAGGGGAGATCGGCGAGCCGTTCGGCGGCCTGGGAGGGGGAGGTGCTGCCCTCCGCCACGGCCGCGAGCAGCGCCTCCAGGGCAGGGCGTTCCACGGCCGCGGAGCATAGCGGCCCGCTCGCCGCTCGGCGCCGAAGACGGCGACGCAGGCGGCCAGCTATCCTCGGCGACCGATGCGATCCCTCCGGCTCCTCTGTCTCCTCCTCTTCCTGGCCGCCCCCACCGCGGCCCAGGACATCGCCCCCGACATCGACGAGGAGAGCCTCTTCGACCTGGCGCTGCCCAAGCTCGAGCGCCTGTACCTGCACCCCGACGCCATCGATCCCCAGGCCATGGGCCGCGCGGGCATCGAGGGCATGGAGGGCGCGTCGGCCCGCATCCTGGTGCTGGAGCCGAAGCCGGGCGAGCTCCGCGTCCGCATCGACGAGCGCGAGGCGTCCTTTCGCTACGACGACCTGGGCGACGTGCATCAGCTGCAGGCTCGCATGGACGAGGTGGTGGCCTTCCTGCTGGCCCAGGAGGAGGGCCGCGAGGACCCGGTGACCCCGGAGGACCTGCGCATCCAGGCCCTGGACGGCGTGCTCGGCACCATCGACCGCCACTCCCGCCTGATCGTGGGCGGCGGCCTGGACGAGTTCAACACGCGCTTCAAGGGGACCCTGGTGGGCATCGGCGCGCGCATCGGCCGGCGGGCCGGGCACATGCGCATCCTGGAGCCGTTCCCCGACGCCCCCGCCGGGCGAGCGGGCCTGCTGGCCATGGACGTGGTCACGCACATCGACGGCCAGTCGACGGAGGCCATGGGGGTGGAGGACGCGGTCGATCGCATCCGGGGACCGGCGGGCGTGCCGGTGGTCCTGGCGGTCCAGCGCGACGGGGAGGTGGGCCGCCGGATCTTCTTGATCGTGCGCGAGAAGGTGCTGGTGCCGTCGGTGGAGTCCGAGCGCCTGCCGTCGGACGTGGGCTACATCGCCATCGATCACTTCAGCCAGAAGACGTCGGAGGAGTTCGCCGAGCACCTGGCGGCGCTGCGGGCCCAGGGCGAGCTTCGGGGCGTGGTGGTGGACCTGCGGGGCAACACCGGCGGCTCGCTCAAGCAGTCGGCGCGCATCGTCAACGCGTTCGTGGACCACGGCGTGTTGGTGCGGACCGAGGGCTGGGACCGCAAGCCGGTGCACAAGCTGACCGCGCGCATCGACGCGCAGCCGGACCTCAAGCTCTTCGACGGCCCGGTGGCGGTGCTGGTCAACCGGCGGACGGCGTCGGGCAGCGAGATCGTGGCCGGCGGGCTGAAGTTCCTGCAGCGGTCGATCACCATCGGCACCCAGAGCTTCGGCAAGGGCACCGTGCAGAAGGTCTACGCCCTGCGCCGGAACGGGCGGAAGAGCTCGCTGAAGATGACCGTCGCGCGCGACCTGCTGCCCGACGACGCCTTCATCAACTCGGTGGGCGTGACCCCCGACGTCGCCTCCGGCCAGCTCTGGCTGGACCCCGACGAGGTCACGCTGCCCGACGTCTTCCACGAGCCCGCGGAGAACCTTGGCGCGGCGAAGGCCAACGGCGGCATCGACGCGCGCAAGAACCCCGGCGGCGGCCGCTCGCCCAGCGACGAGGGCCTCAACGGCGCCCCGGTGCTGCGGCTCTGGTACCCGCGGGTCCTCCCCGCCTGGTCCGAGGCCGCCCCGGGCAGCGCGAAGGCCGAGGCCGGCTCCGTACCCGACGACGATGGGCACGCGGGGGCCGGGGAATCCGAGGACGAGGCCGACGCCGAGGCGACGCCCGAGGAGGCGCCGAAGCCCCCAGGCTGGGCCAACCAGCCCGGCGAGGTGGGCGACGACCTCTTCAACGACATGGAGCTCCGGCTGGCCTGGGAGGTGCTCGAGCACGCACCCTTCGACGCCCGCCGCGAGGCGCTGCTGGACCTGGCGGGGCCGATCGTCTCCGAGTGGCAGACGGAGCACACGCGGCGCATGGAGCGGGCGGCCCTCGCCCGGGGGCTGGACTGGTCCGCCCGGGACACGCCCACCTGGCTGGACCGCGCCCCGGTCCTGGCCACCCAGCGCCGGGCTGAGCTCGCGTCGGCCCCGCCGACCCTGACCACGCGGCTGCTCCTGCCGGACACGTTCCGCGCGGGGGAGGACGCCGTGGTGCGGCTGGAGGTCACCAACACCACCTCGGAGCCGCAGCACCACCTGCGGGCCCGGGTGGAGTCGTCCACGGACATCCTGGACGGAGCCAGCTTCCTCATCGGCGACCTGAAGCCCGGACAGACCGGGGGCTGGGATCTGCCGGTGAGCATCGGCCAGGGGGCCGTGACGCGGCTGGACGAGTACCGCCTGTACCTCCTGGGGGAGCACGGCCCGCTGGGCGGACCGGTGGCGGGGGTGGTCTTCGTCGAGGGCGCGGCGCGGCCGGAGCTCGAGCTGCAGGCGCGCACGGAGGTGAGCCCCCAGGCCGACGGCACGGTGGAGATCGTGGCCTGGGTCAAGGTGCGCAACAGCGGCGAGGGGGACACGGGCGAGGTCCGGGTGCGCTTCGGCGACGCCGGCCAGGACGACATCGAACGCAAGGAGCAGTTCAAGGCCATCGGCCCCCTCAAGCCCCAGGAGGCCGAAGAAGCCGCCCTGCGGCTGCGGGTGCGCAACCCCGCGGCCTACCCGACGGTGGACATCAAGCTCCGGGCCCGCGACGGGCGCACCGGCAACTCGACGACGCTGGCGGTGTCCCTGCCCACGACGGCGGCCTGGAGCACCAGTGGGTGGATGCGTCCCCCGCGCGTGTCCATGACCTCCCCCCGCGCCGACGAGCCCTCCCGGGGAGGCGTGGGCTACCGGGTGCAGGGAAAGGTCGACGGAGCCAGCGGACTGGACTCGGTCACGGTCAGCGTGGGGTCGGACAAGGTCTTCAGCCGCAGCGCAGAACACGCCGACGTCGCCCCCACGAGCATCGCCTTCGACGCCCCGGCGGTGCTGGAGCGCGGACCCAACGCGGTGCTGGTGCAGGCCGAGAGCCGCGACGGGGTCTCCGTGGGCCGGCGCTACTGGGTGCTGGGCGGGGACTGATGCGACGCGGCGGGGACTGATGCGACGCGGCGGGCACTGATCCGCAGCCTGCCGGGCCCGACCGGAGCCACGCCGACCCCAACAGACGACGGCCGCACCGATGGTTCGGAGCGGCCGTCGTGGATTCTGGGAGCGAAGGGTCGCCTAGAGCGGCTCTTCGTCCTCGTCGTCGATGGTGGCGACGCTCAAGCGGCGGCCGGTCTGAACCGACAGCTGCACGTCCTTCATCGCGACGCGACGCAGGGGGAACGTGGTCTTCTTGATGCGCGCACCCTTCAGCGTGACCCCTTCGAGGTTGCTGAAGTCCAGGTCCGCCTCTTCGAGGTTGGCCCCAGAGAGGTCGGCGTACTTCAGGTCCGCGTGCCAGAGGCTCGCGCCCGTCAGATCGGTTCCACTCAGGTTCGCGCGCACCAGCAGGGCCTCCCCCATCTTCACGTGCCGGAGGCTGCGCCCCGACAAGTCGATTCCGCTCAAATCTGTTCCGCGAAGGTCTGCTCCGTCGAGGCTGATGCCCCTGCGAACCATGTCCAACACTTCATCTTTAGTAAGAGACCTGGGAGACGCCATGGGGGTCCTCAGTGTGACGCGGAGAGCTGCATTGTCGGAGAGAGCGCGTCACGAACTCTCACCCTTCATCGCGGGGGGATCAGCCGCACTGGGCTGTCGGGCGCGGTTTCTATCCAGGGCCGGCATGGGTGTCAACAAGATTCGACACGGCCGACCGGCCAGAAATTCCGCCCACTTATGGGCCGCCAGGCGCTACAGGAACGAACGAGCCGACGCGCCGCCGCACGAACCCCGTCACAACTGCACAACAAGGCGATTGACGGGGGGTCCGCGGCGGGAACGAGCCCGGGATCAGGGCGACGGTGCCGCCACCCGCTCCTGCAGCGCCCGGCCCATCTCGGCGTAGCCGCTGGCGTTGACGTGGTCCTGGGGGGTTCGCATGGCCTGCCAGGCGGGGCGGTCGAACGTCGCGTCGAAGTGGGCGTAGAGATCCAGCAGCTCGAAGCCGGCCGTGGCTGAACCCGCCACCAGACGGTCGCGCACGCGCTCGTGGTGTGCGCCCGGGAAGGGGTAGGTCAACGCGATGAAGCCGGCGCCCTGAGCGCTGGAGAGACGGGCCATGGAGTCGAGGTGGCGCACCAGGCGGTCGCTGTCCCGGTCCGCCGCGAGCACGGAGACCGCCGCCGCCTGGGGACCGAGGCGACCGCGCAGCCAGGCGGCCGCCCACTCCGGGAGGCTGTCCACGTCCAGCGCCGCGGCCGCTTCGGCGGCGCTCAGGCAGGCGCCCGCGCGCTCGACCACGTCCAGGGGGTCCGCGACGGCCAGGGCCTGCAGCGCGAGGGGGCGGGCGACGTCGCAGGCGCCGGAGCTCTGGTCCAGGGCGACCAGGAGGGCGTCGGGGTGCAGGGGGCAGGCGGCGCGCAGGACGGCGGCGTCGGGGGGGGTGGGCGCGACCTCCAGGCGCCAGGCCAGGGCGCGGCAGCCGAGCTCGGGCAGCTCCGCGGCGTCGGCCAGGGTGGCGGCGGCCTCGAAGGACTCCCGGGCGGCGACGTTGCGCTCCTGGGCCTGGGCCACGCGGCCCGCGGCCAAGGCGGCCGACAGCGGGTCCGAGGCCGCGCCGGGCAGGTGGAAGCGGAGGGCGGCAGCGGCCTCGTCGGGGCGGTCCTGGGCCAGGTACCAGCGCGCCCACCGCTCGGGGCGGAGCCGGCCCGAGGGGGCGTAGCGCAGGGCCAGGGCGGTCCCGGCGCTGCGCTGCTCGGGGGGCACCGCAGACAGGGCCTCAAGGGCCTCCAGGTGGCCGGGGGCGACGGTGAGGGCGGCCAGCAGATCGGCTTGGGCCTCGGGCCAGCGGCGCGCCCGGCTGGCCAGGATCCCGCGGGCCAGGGTGCGGACCCAGGGGGAGCCCTCGGCCTGGGCAGCGTCGACCAGCGCGTCCCACGCGGCCCGCCAGGATCCGGCGGCGTCGAAGGCCTGCGCGCGTGCGAGGGCGATGACGGCGGCGTCGGCGTCGGCCCGCTCGGCCTGCGCGACCAGCTCGGGGAGCTCCGACCAGCGGGCCTCTCCGGCGGCGGCCAGGGCCTGCCACGCGGGGTCGTTCCGGCGGGCGAACGCCGCGAAGTCGCGGAGCAGGAACAGGTCCCAGCGCTGCACAGCGGGGGCGGGCACGGGGCCGGCTCGTCCCCCGGGGCGCAGGCCCAGGACCAGGGCGGCCATGTCGACCACGGCGCCCGAGGCCACGGCCTGCTCCACGAGGGACCAGACCAGGGACGACGAGGCGCAGTCGCCCAGGGCCTGCTCCAGGGCGACGGTCGACATGCCCGCGGCCAGCCCTGCCTGCCCCGCCGCCAGGGCCGCGGTGCACGCGCCCATCTCCTTCTGGGAGGCCACGACCGCGGCCGCGGCGGAGACCGAACGCAGGCGCTCCAGGTCGGCCTCGGGCACGACGTCGGCCAGGTTGGCCCCCTCGGGGCGGGTGGCGACGAGGCCTGCCACCGCGCGATCGCGGTCGATGGGTCGGGCGTCCGGTTCCGCGAGCACGCGGTGGAACCAGGCCCGCGCGGCCTCCCCATCCCCCTCGGCCTGGGCGGCGCGGCCCCGGTAGACGAGGAGCTCCGGGGGCTCGTCCGGGTCCTCGGAGCCCAGGCTGCCGGCGGCCCGGTCCAGGCGGCCCGAGCTGGCCAGGTGCCAGTCGTAGTACTCGACGGGGGTGATCAGGCCGCGGGGGCCGGTGAAGAGCGCCTGCTCGGCGGCGTCGGTGCGGGCGGCGCCCGAGAGGCGGGCCAGGCCCATCAAGACCTCCAGGTTGCCGGGCACGGACAGCTCGCAGCCCATGAGCCAGGCCTCGGCCGCCTCCCAGGCCTCCAGCTCCAGCAGGGCCAGACCGAGGGCGCGCTCGCGGATCCAGGGGAAGCCGTCGTCGGGGGCGGTGTCCGTCGCACGCAGGCGCGCCTGCAGCGCGTGCAGGGGGCGGTCCTGACGCAGGGCGGTGATGGCGCGGGCCTCCCAGGCGGTGGCGCGGTCGCCCCCCAGATCCAGGGCCTGCGTCGCGCGCTCCTCGGCCGCGTCGTCCTCCCCCAGGTGCGCCAGCAACAGGGCCTCCCACGCGTACTTGAGGCCGCGCGGCCGGGGCTCCGTCGGCTCGTCCAGCGAGCGCAACAGGCTCAGCGCGTCCTCCCAGCGGCGCTGCCGATACAGATCCCACCAGGGCAGCAGGTACAGGGTGGAGGCGCGGGCCGGGGCGGGGCGGGGGAGGCCTGCGCCCCCCTGCTCGGCGGAGCGCAGCAGGGCGTCGGCGGGGCGGGCGTCCAGGGCGTCGGCGGGGGGACCGCTCAGGTTCACCCAGAGGATCCGGGCCAGCTTCACGGTGCGCAGCTTCGACAGCGCCGACCAGCCGGGCAGCATGCGGGCGTCCGAGCCCATGATCGTTGCTGCCTGGTCCACCGCGCGGTCGTGGATCTGGTCGTTGGCGCCGGTGAGG
The DNA here is from genome assembly GCA_937907595.1 of uncultured Pseudomonadota bacterium. Lineage (GTDB taxonomy): Bacteria > Myxococcota_A > UBA796 > UBA9615 > UBA9615 > CALCXL01. Next base: position 6,293 of record CALCXL010000680.1, on the reverse strand, counting down.
GCGACCACCAGATCGGGCTTCACCACGTCGATGACCTCGTGCAGGGACACGAGCGCCTGGGCGGAGTTGGAGCCGGGCACCCCCAGGTTGAAGACCTGCACCGGGCGCGACGTGGCGTCGGCGTGGGCGCGGGCGAAGACCTCGATGAAGGCCTCCTCCGGCTCCGACTCGGCGCCGAACACCCAGGAGTCGCCCACGGCCAGAACCCGCCAGGACGAGGGGTCCGGCGCGGGCAGGTCCACGCCCTCGGGGTAGTGGCCCTGCTCCCCGTAGACCATCGCGGCGATCTGCAGGCCCGCCTCCAGCAGGACGAAGAAGAGCAGCAGGGCCACCCCGGAGAACGCCAGCCGCCGGCGCAGTGTCAGGGGGCGGCGTGCTCGGGGGGAGTCGGTCACCGGGGGCCAGTATGGTCGGTCGGGCCCCGCCGACAAAGCGGGCCGGGCGGCGCGGCGGGGCGAGGGCCGAGCTTGCCCGGATCCGTGCAGGGCCTGCCCCGATCGAGGCAGGGCCCCAAGGCGCCGGAATCACCCGGGGATCCGGCGATCGCGCCCCGCGTTGCCCGCGATCGCGGCAAGGCTCCGGGATCGCGGTCCGGCGGGATCGGCCTTTGAGCGATGCAGGGGCCGGTCCGCACCTGGCATGGGCCTTGCTGAAGGCAGGGGCGTCGCGGCCACTCCGGCCCGGGAGCGGCAATGAAGAAGATTGAAGCCATCATCAAGCCCTTCAAGCTGGACGACGTCCGGGACCAGCTGTTCGACATCGGCATCCGCGGCCTCACGGTCACGGAGGTCAAGGGCTTCGGCCGCCAGAAGGGCCACACCGAGCTGTACCGCGGCGCGGAGTACGTCGTGGACTTCCTGCCCAAGGTCAAGGTCGAGGTCGTGGTCGAAGCCGACCGCGTGGAGGAGGTGGTCCAGGCGATCATCGCCGCCGCCCGCACCGGCCGGATCGGCGACGGCAAGATCTTCGTCAGCCCGGTCGAGGTCGCGGTCCGCATCCGCACCGAAGAACGCGGCCACGACGCCCTCTGAGTCCCCTGGTTCCCCTTCCCTTTCGAACGATCCCCACCGCGCTACCGCGGCCCCCTACTGCGCCCCCCGGCGCGCACCCACTGGAGTTCCCATGACCCCCGCTGACGTCACCAAGCTCGTTGAAGAGAGCGACGCGCGCACCATCGACTTCAAGTTCATCGACCTGCCCGGTCGCTGGCAGCACTTCTCGGTGCCCATCTCCGAGTACAGCGAGGACCTCTTCGAAGAGGGCCTCGGCTTCGACGGCAGCTCGATCCAGGGCTGGAAGGCCATCGACAACAGCGACATGCTGGTCATCCCCGACCCGGCGACGGCGCAGGTGGATCCCTTCATCGCCACGCCGACGATCAGCCTGACCTGCGACGTGGTCGACCCGATCACCTTCCAGGCCTACAACCGCGACCCCCGCGGCGTGGCGGCCCGGGCCGAGGCCTACCTCAAGAGCACGGGCATCGCCGACACGGCCTACATGGGCCCCGAGGCGGAGTTCTTCATCTTCGACGGCGTGCAGTACCACCAGGACGCCAACAGCGCGTACTTCGAGTTCGACTCGGAGGAGGGCGAGTGGAACAACGGCGCGGGCGTGGCCGGCAACTCGGGCCACCGCCCCCGGCACAAGGGCGGCTACGTCCCGGTGCCCCCCGTCGACAGCCAGAACGACCTGCGCAACGAGATGGTCGCGGGCCTGGAGGCCGTGGGCATTCGCGTCGAGCGTCAGCACCACGAGGTCGCCACCGCCGGTCAGGCCGAGATCGACATCCGCTTCGACTCGCTGCTGGCCATGGCCGACAAGATGATGTGGTTCAAGTACGTCATCAAGAACACGGCCCACGCCCACGGCAAGACGGCGACGTTCATGCCCAAGCCGATCTTCGGCGACAACGGCTCGGGCATGCACACCCACCAGAGCCTCTGGACCAACGGCAAGCCCCTGTTCGCGGGCGACGGCTACGCCGGCATGAGCGAGATGGCGATGCACTACATCGCCGGCATCATCAAGCACGCGCCCGCGCTCTGCGCCCTGACCAACCCCACGACCAACAGCTACAAGCGCCTGGTCCCGGGCTTCGAGGCGCCGAACAAGCTGGCCTACTCCTCGCGCAACCGCTCGGCTGCCATCCGCATCCCGATGTACAGCAGCAGCCCCTCGGCCAAGCGCATCGAGTTCCGCACCCCCGACCCGACCGCCAACCCCTATCTGGCCTTCTCGGCCATGTTGATGGCGGGCCTGGACGGCATCCAGAACAAGCTCGACCCCGGCGAGGCCCTGGACAAGAACATCTACGACCTGCCCCCCGAGGAGGCCGCCCTGGTGCCCTCGGCGCCGGGCTCCCTGGAGGAGTCGCTCAACGCCCTGCGCAACGACCACGCCTTCCTGCTCAAGGGCGACGTGTTCGATGAGGACCTCATCGGCGCGTGGATCAACTGGAAGACGACCAACGAGGTCATCCCCATGCGCATCCGGCCCACGCCCTACGAGTTCATCCTCTACTACGACCTGTAGGCCGCAGAAGACCCCGCAGCGCCCCGCCCTCCCAGTGGGGCGTTGCTCGTTGGGGGACCTGGGCTCTGAATGCCGCGGCCGCCTGGGGCGTCCTGGTTGGAGAAGCCCACCCTCCAGGAGCCCGCCCAGCCCCACGCTCGGCCATACTCCGCGCCGGAGCCCCGCGTGAATCGAATCTTCGTCGCCTTCATCGTCACCGCCTTCCTCGCCGCCGCCTGGTCGGAGATCGGGTGGGTGCCGGACCTGCCCGACGCCGTCTCGCCCATGCAGGCGCTGCAGGACGGCGCCATGGGGGCGGCCAAGACCTCGGTGACCCTGGCCTTCAACCTCATCGGCGGCATGGCGCTGTTCCTGGGGCTGGTCAAGGTGGCCGAGGACGGCGGCGGGCTGCGCATCCTGGCGCGGCTGATCCGGCCCCTGATGGTGCGGCTCTTCCCCGAGGTGCCGCCGGACCACCCCGCCATGGGCGCGATGATCCTGAACATGGCCGCCAACGCCATGGGCCTGGGCAACGCCGCCACGCCCTTCGGCATCCGGGCCATGAAGGAGCTGGACAAGCTCAACAAGTCCAAGGGCACCGCGTCCAACTCCATGGCGCTGTTCCTGGCCATCAACACGAGCTCGGTGACCATCCTGCCCACGGGCGTGATCGTGATGCGGGAGGAGTTGGGCAGCCAGGACCCCTCGGGCATCCTGGCCACCACGCTGTTCGCGACGCTCTGTTCGACGACGGTCGCCATCCTGGGCTGCAAGCTGTGGCAGCGCTTCTCCGCCGTGCCGGAGCCCGAGGAGGGCGACGCGGTGGCCGACGACGAGGAGGTCGTCGACGACGGCATCGACCTGGGCGGCGCCGACGAGGGCTACCCGCTCTGGGTGACCGCCGTGGCCCTGTGCGTGCTGGTGTCCGTGATCCCCCTGACGATCCTCTACGGCGACCGCATCTCCGTGTGGGTGGTGCCGACGCTCATCGTGGGCTTCGTGGGCTTCGGCTTCGTGCGCGGCGTCGCCGTCTACGAGTCCTTCGTCAAAGGCGCGAAGGAGGGCTTTGAGATCGCGGTGCTGATCATCCCCTACCTGGTCGCGATCCTGGTGAGCATCGGCATGCTCCGGGCCAGCGGCGCGCTGGGGGCCTTCGTCAACGCCGTCGGGCCGATCACGGCGAAGCTCGGCCTGCCCGCGGAGGCCCTGCCCATGGCCGTCCTGCGGCCCCTGTCCGGCTCCGGGGCGATGGGTGTCATGCTGGACACCATGAAGACCAGCGGGCCCGACTCCTACGTCGGCTACCTGGTCAGCACGTTCCAAGGCAGCACGGAGACCACGTTCTACGTCCTGGCCGTCTACTTCGGCGCGGTGGGCGTGCGGCGGATCCGGCACACGCTGGTGGCGGCCCTCACCGCCGACATCGTCGGGATCGGCGCCGCGGTGGTCATCTGCTCCCTGCTGTACGGGTCCCTGTAGAGCGAAGGACCACAAAGTCGGGCATCCTTCGCGCTCCGTGGCTATCTCATCGGGGTGATCTTGAGCGGCAGCGACACCAGGCCACCGTGGGCCGAACAGCGGGTGCTGGTGACCGGCGGGGCGGGGGCGATCGGCTCCAACCTGTGCCGGCGCCTGTTGGGGCTGGGGGCGCGGGTGATCGTGCTGGACGACCTGTCCGCGTCGGTGCCCTGGAACCTGCCGAGCCACCCCCGCCTGGCCTTCGTGCGGGGCGACATCCTGCACCGCGACGCGCTGGAGGAGGCCTTCGCGCCCGACCCGACCGTCGTGTTCCACCTGGCCGCGCTCTTCGCCAACCAGAACTCCGTGGAGCACCCCGAGGAGGACCTGCAGGTCAACGGCCTGGGCACGCTGCGGGTGTTCCGGCGCTGCGCGGCGGCGGGGGTGCGGCGGGTGGTGTTCGCGTCCTCGGGCTGCAGCATCTACGGCGACCGGCCCGAGCGCCCCCTGACCGAGGACCTGGTCTCCCTGCAGCTGAGCACGCCCTACCAGGTCACCAAGATGTTGGGCGAGCTCTACGCCCAGCAGCTGCGGCACCAGGTGGGGCTGCCGGTGGTGGTAGCCCGGCTCTTCAACAGCTTCGGTCCCTGGGACCCGCCGGGCCGCTACCGCAACGTGATCCCCAACTTCTTCTGGCGGGCCCTGCACGGGCTGCCGCTGCCGATCACAGGCACCGGCGACGAGACCCGCGACTTCACCTACGTCGACGACGTGGTCGATGGGCTGCTGCGCTGCGCGTCGACGCCGGGGGTGGAGGGGGAGGCCTTCAACCTCGCGTCGGGCCAGGAGACGCGCATCGGCGACCTGGCCCTGCGCATCAACGCGCTGTGCGGCAACGACGCGGGCCTGGTTCAGCTGCCGCGGCGGGATTGGGACACCAAGACCACGCTGCTGGCCAGCATCGACAAGGCTCGAGATCGGCTGGGCTACGCGCCGACCTGGGCCCTGCAGCCGGGGCTGGAGCAGTGCCGGGCCTGGTTCGGAGAGCACTGGGACCGTCTGGCCCGGGACCCGCGCTTCGGCGCGCCGTCGACCGCCGTGCACGCGGGGACCTCGGCCGCTCCGACCGCATGAACGAGGCGGGGCCGCGCGTCGATCTGCTGGGCTGCCGCTTCGATGCCTACCGGCTGCCCGACGCCGTCGAACAGGTGGCGCGCTGGGTGGCCGGCGACGCGCTGCGGCAGGGGGTGGGCGTCAACGTCGACCACCTGGTCAAGATGGATCGCGATCCCGCCTTCGCCGCCCAGGTGCTGCAGGCGGACATGATCCTGGCCGACGGCATGCCCGTGGTCTGGGCCAGCCGCGCCCTCTCACGGCCCCTGCCCGAGCGCCTGCCCGCCATCGACCTCTTCGACGCCCTGCTGCCCCGCGCGGCGCGGGAGGGCTGGCCGATCTACCTGCTGGGGGCCCGGCTCGAGGTGGTGCAGGAGGCGGCCGATCGGCTGCGGGAGGCCCACCCGGGGTTGGTGATCGCGGGCCTGCACGACGGCTACTTCGATGACGAGGGGCCCTGGCAAGCGATCGCGGACTCCGGCGCGAAGCTGCTGTTCCTGGGCATGAGCTCGCCCAAGAAGGAGGCCTTCGTCTCCACCCACCGGCATCGGCTGGGGGACGTGCGCTTCGTCCTGGGGGTGGGGGGGGCCTTCGACATCGCCGCCGGTCGGGCGACGCGGGCCCCCGCCTGGATGGGGAGGGCGGGGCTGGAGTGGGCGTTCAGGCTGGCGCAGGAGCCGCGGCGGATGGGGCGGCGGTACCTGTGGGAGGACCTGCGCTTCTTGGGGATCCTGTGGCGATCGCGAAGGGGCGGCGGGACGACGGGGCGAAGGGCCTAGAGCACCGATCAGGTAGCGAGGCCGAGGGCGCGGGAGGCGCTCTAGTTCACCGCGGGACCGAGCTGCCCGCCGTTGAGCCAGGCCTGGATCATGTCCTGCTGCTCCTGGCTCAGGCAGTCGGGGTTGGACGCGTCCGTGGTCGGGTTCCCGCTGCAGCCGCGGCCCTGGGGCATGGAGCCGTTCTGGATGCGCACGAGCGACGCGGCGCCCTTCGTGCCCGGGCTCGCGGAGTACGAGCTCAGCTGCGAGCTGGTGTAGGCGGTGTTCACGTCGCTGTGCCCCAGGTTGTGGCCGCCGGAGCCACCGCCTGCGTGGCAGGGCGAGCACTTGGCCTGGTAGATGGGCGAGACCATGTCGAAGGTCACGGCCACCGGCGCGCTGTCGTCGTCGTCGCCGGTCGCGCTGTCGTCGTCGTCGCCGGTCGCGCTG
>CALCXL010000679.1 GCA_937907595.1 uncultured Pseudomonadota bacterium | reverse complement strand
CCCGCAGGCGTGTACGCAGCCCCGGCTCCCGGCGAAGCGCTTCCAGGGAAAGCGCCCCAGGAAGGGGTAGGCGTCGAAGTACAGGCCGCGCAGCGGCATCGCGCGGCCGGGGAGCGTCGGCTGGGGACCCAGGGGGCGCTGATGCAGGGCGCCGTCGGCGATCCAGAGCGCGCCGTCCACCTCCGGCAGCGCGTCCTCCAGGCGTTCGCCCCGGGAGAGGCGCTCCACCAGGTCCACCAGGGGGTCGTCGATCTCGCCGCGCAAGGCACCCAGACGCGGGTCGTCGGCCCGCTGGAGCAGGTCGGGGTCGAAGGTGACGCCCGTGCCCACCAGCACGCGCGGCGGCGTCGTCGGCAGCCGGCCGAGGGCTCGACGGAGCCAGGGCTCGGCCAGGATCGCCGCCTGCACCACCAGCAGGTCGGGGTCCCAGCGACGCAGGGCCGCGCCCAGGTCGCGCTCGTGGTGATCCAGGAACAGCCGGGGTCGGTGCCCCCGCTCCAGCAGGGCGCCGGCCACGTCGCAGAGGGCCAGCGACTCGTCCACCGCCCGGGCCTGGACGAACGCGACGCGCAAGGAGGGGGATCGGGCCATGGTCCAGGGTGACCGGGATCGACGCGACGGGCCCTGACGGTGATCACCTGCGCCGCTCGACCGCGCCGGCCGGGTGCACGACCTTCATGGTGAGCGACGTCAGCGCCGGGGCGCGGGGCCGGAGTACCCTGGCTGGATGGCTGAATCCGTACTCGTCGCGCTGCGCATGAAGGGGGACCCGGCGCCGGGCCGGCACCCCTGGGCCTCCACGGGCTTTCGCTCGTTCTTCGCCGGGGCCGCGGGCTTCGCCGCCCTCGCCATGCCGCTGTGGATGCTGATGCTCGCTCAGGGCCTGGGGACGCGTGGGGTCTTCGACGGGTCCGAGTGGCACGGGCACGAGATGCTCTACGGCTACGCGGTGGCGGTGCTGGCCGGCTTCTTCCTCACCGCGGTCCCCAAGTGGACGGACCGGCCGATCGTCTCCGGCGCGCCCCTGCTGGGGCTGTTCGGCCTGTGGCTGGCCGGGCGGCTGGCGGTCGTCTCCGCGTCGCCGACCCTGGCCATGGCGGTGGACGTCGCCTTCCTCCCCCTGCTCGCCCTGGCCATCGGCTGGCCGATCTACAGCGCCCGGCGCACCCGGAACTACGGCTTCCCCGTCCTGCTGCTGGTCCAGGCGGGCGCCAACCTCGCCTGGCACCTCGACTGGTGGCACTCCCGGGCGGAGGCCGTCGCCCTGGACGCGGTGGTGCTGATCATGGTGATCGTGGGCGGGCGCATCATCCCGATGTTCACCAACAACGCCGTCAAGCAGGCCAACCCGCAGCGCATCATCGTGGCCGAGCGAGCCACCAACCCCCTGATGGTGTCCCTGCTGGTCGCCGACGCCCTGGCCCCCTGGTTGGCGGGTCCCCTGGCCCTGGCCTGCGGGATCACCCTGGCCGTGCGCATGGCCCGGTGGGGCGGACTGCGCTCCCTGAAGACGCCCATCGTCTGGGTCCTGCACGCCGGCTACCTGTGGATCGCCGTCGGCCTGACGCTGCGCGGACTGGACGCGATCGGCCTGCACCACGGCCTGGACGCCCGCCACGCGCTGACCGCCGGCGGCATCGGCGTGTTGACCCTGGGCATGATGTCCCGGGTGGCCCTGGGGCACAGCGGCCGCCCCCTGGTGGTCCCGCGGGCCATCGTGGTGACCTACCTGCTGGCCAACGTCGCGGCGCTGCTGCGCATGGCGGTGGGCGTGGTCGGCCCCCACGGACTGCAGCTCGCCGGGTGGCTCTGGACGGCCTGCTTTGCCGTCTACTTCGTGCTGTACCTGCCGATCCTCTGGTCCCCGCGCGCCGACGGTCGTCCGGGTTGACCGTGCGCCGGGCTGCGGCCCGTGGCATAGGGTCCCCATGAAGAGCGCGATCCTGTCCCTGGGCCTCCTGCTGGCGGCCTGCACCACCACCGCCCCCGCGGACGACGACGACTCCACCCCCGCGTCCGACGGCCTCGCGGCCGGCGACGCCACGCTCACGGTCACGCTCATCGCGCAGGACGACACCGAAGAGACCCTGGACGTGGAGGCCAGCACCTTCAGCCTTTGGTTCTGCGGGGAGGGCTGCTTCAGCCTGAACGCAGGCTTCGACGCCTTCGGGACCCGGCTGCTGGCCGGCTGGAGCTTCGAGACGCCGGACCCGCCCACGGGCATCGGCGACATCGTCTACGCCAACGTGCGCTGGGACGACGACACCCGCTACGCCCGCCAGGGCGAGCACCCCAACGTCGACGGCGATTGGGGAGCGGCCCCCGGCGGGGAGATCGCCATCGACTCCTCCTGCGAGGACTGCGTCAACGGCGGGCCAGGAGCCTCGGGCGCGCTGCAGGGCGCCAGCACGTCGACCGTCTACGACGCCGCCACCGACCTGCCCACCGGCGAGCGGCTCCGCCTGGACGCTGCCCTCTTCCGCGACCTCCCCCGGGTCTACTGAGCCGTGCGGATCCTGGACAACCTGCGGGCCGAAGCGGCGGAGTTCCGCGCCGCCGTGGACAGCGCCCCCGAGCCGGACATCGGCTGGGATGTGTGGGGCCTGCGCCGCTACCTGCACAAGGTCTGGTTCCGTCTGGTGCACGAGCACGCCGAGCCCTGGCGCATCGCCGCGGCGGTGTTCGTGGGCGTGATCATCGGCAGCTCGCCCTTCTTCGGCTTCCACCTGCTGCTCTGCATCGTCTTCGCCATGGCCCTGCGGCTCAACAAGCTGACCATGTGGCTCGCCGCCAACGTCTCCTTGCCGATCTTCGCCCCGTTCCTGGCCTTCGCCTCGGCGCAGGTCGGCCACCTGATGCTGCACGGCCGCTGGGCCGACTTCACCCTGGAGCAGGTGCGGGAGGCCCCCATGGACCTGCTGACCTGGTGGCTCGTGGGCTTCCCGGTGGTCGGCGCCCTGCTCGGGGTGGTCCTGGCGGCCGTGGTGTTCCGGGTGGCGACCGCTCGACAGGCCCGACGCGGCGGCCCCGAGCCGGCGACGACGACGACGGTCCCGCCCCCCTCGGTGTGACTGAATACTCATTCATTTGAACTTTGTCCCTTGACGCGGCCCCGGGACGGATTAGGTTGCCTTCACTGCTTGTGACTGAATACTCATTCAGTCCGCAGTGAGGAGTTCACATCATGCCGACCGCATTCATCGACCGCCTCGAGAAGACCCGTGAGCAGATCAAGCACTGGTCCAACGAACGCCTGGAGGACGTCCAGTCCCGCCAGAAGCAGCTCATCGAGCAGGGCGAAGAGCGCCTGCAGGCCAGCCGCAAGGCGCTGAACGAGGGCAAGGACGCCCTGCTGGAGAAGAAGGACGCCCTCCTGGTGAAGAAGGACGCCCTCCGCCAGCAGGCCGACGAGGCCCTGGACCACAGCGTCGGCGCCTTGCGCACGGCGGAGGCCACGGTCCTGGAGGCCGCCCGCGACCTGCTCTCCCGGAGCGCGGGGACCCTGGGCGAGCGCGCCCCCTTCCTGGCCCGCGGCGAGGCCGCACTGTCCGAGGCCCTGGTCGCCCTGCGCGCCGGTCACACCGCCACCCTGCCCATCGCGGGCTACGCCGAGCTGTCTGTGAAGGCGCTGCAGCCCCTGGTGGACAGCCTGGACCTGGCCGGTCTGCGCACCGTGCTGGCCTTCGAGGAGGCCCACAAGGCCCGCAAGACCCTCATCCGCGCCATCAACAAGCGCATGGACACGATCTCCGCGGCTTGATCGCGGACGGGGTCTCCGGACCCCGAACGAGCGACCGAAGCCCTCCCCTCCTCCTGGGCTTCGGGAGCTCGCTTGCAAGCCGGCCGGGGCGCGTACGCAACCCGCCCCTCCCCTGCTGACACCTTCGGGTGTCCGCGCGCCGACCGGCTCCAGTCGCCTGGGAATCCCCTCCCCGGCGGCGACCTGGGCTCCTCCAGCCCACCTGCCGCGCGATCCGGACCCTCTCCGGATCGCGCGGTCTGGTTTGGGGAGCGCGGAGCCGGTGGCCTCCCCGCGGCGGCCGCGGCATGGCTACACTCGCGCGTTCGGAGGTCCCATGCTCGCGCTGCCCCGCTCTGTCTACCTCGCCCGCCGAACCGCGATCCTGGATCGCCTGCCGCCCGGCGGCGCCCTGTTGCTGCCCACCAACCCCGAGCACCTGCGCGCGGGGGACAGCCACTTCCCCTTCCGCCCCGGCTCGGACTTCTACTACTGCACCGGCTTTCCCGAGCCGGAGGCCTGGGCCCTGCTCAAGAAGGACGGCACCGACGCCGGCTTCACCCTGCTGGTGCTGCCGAAGGACCCCGAGCGGGAGGTCTGGACGGGCATCCGCTCCGGCATCGAGGGCGCGCGCGCGGAGTTCGGCGCCGACCACGCCCACTCGGTCCAGGAGCTGGATCTGCAGCTGGCCCGTCTGCTGGAGGACGTGGAGACGCTGTACTTCGCCTTCGGTCGCCATCCGGAGGTGGAGCCCGTGGTGAGCCGGGTGCTCAACGGGCTGCGGCCGGGGCGCAAGGCGCAGAAGGGGCCGGCCGCGATCATCGACTCCGGCGCGATCCTCTGCGAGCTGCGCCTGCACAAGAGCGAGCACGAGCTCGCCCTCATGCGCCAGGGCGCCATCATCACCTGCGAAGCGCACACCGAGGCCATGAAGCAGGTGCGGCCCGGCATGCACGAGTACGAGATCCAGGCGCTGGTGGAGTACACCTTCCGGCGCCGGGGGGCCTGGGGCTGGGCCTACCCGTCGATCGTGGGGGGCGGCGCCAACGCCTGCATCCTGCACTACGTCCAGAACAACGGCCGCTTCGGCGACGACGACCTGATGCTCATCGACGCCGGGGCGGAGATCGACGGCTACGCCACCGACGTCACCCGCACCTCCCCCGCGTCGGGCCGCTTCACCCCCGCCCAGCGCGACCTGTACCAGCTGGTGCTCG
>CALCXL010000678.1 GCA_937907595.1 uncultured Pseudomonadota bacterium | reverse complement strand
CCGACGGGGACGGGGCGGGCGACGGCGGCTACCCCATCGAGGCCTGCGTGGCTCCGGACTACGCCGTGGACAACGGCGACGACTGCAACGACACCGACAGCGCGCAGTACCCCGGCGCGCCGGAGTTCTGCGACGGCTACGACACCGACTGCGACGGCCAGGACGACCCGCCCTCCTGCGACCCCGACCCGGGGGACCCGGTCGACCCCACAAGCACCGTCGAGGTGCTCTGCGGCGACCTGTCGGTGTCCTTGCCCGCGGACGGCGCCATCCTGGAGCTGTACTCGCCCAAGCCCCTGGGCTCCATCAGCGTGTACACCGACGGCGGCTTCATCACCTGGTGCCTCTGGAACGACGGCGTCGACGCCTGGGACTGGGGCACCGACGGGGAGTGGACCCCCGACTACGGGCTGTTCACCGGCACCCAGGGGGCGGGCTGCAGCGGGCCCATCCTGGGCTGGGGTCTGGAGTGCCCGCACCCTTGATCGCGGTCCGGATCGCCCCCACACGCTCAAGTCCGCCCCTCCCGCCGCCGATGAGGACCTGGGGTCGAGGGACGGAAAGGACCAGGCGTGCTCGAGCTGCCCAGGGTGCTGGTGGTCGATGCCGAAGCCGAGGCGCTGTGCGATGAGCTCGCGCGCCTGGGGCTGGAGGCGACGGCCGCGGTCGACGCGAACGCCGCGCTCGCCTGCCTGGCCGACGGCGACTTCGACATGATCCTGGTGGAGATGAGCCTGCCCGGCCTCAGCGGCGTCGGCCTGCTCCGGCGCCTGAGCCGCATGGGCAACGCCGTGCCCTTCGTCGGCACGAGCGCCGACCCCTCCCCCGAGGACCTGGTCCAGCTGATCCGGGGAGGCGCCGCCGACTTCCTCATCAAGCCCTTCGCCGCCACCGACGTCGAAGACGCCCTGGAGCGCCTGAGTCGCCGCGCGTCCGCCGCCCCCGATCGGTCCCGCCGTCGCCCCTCCGCCCCCGAACGATCCGCCCCCGCCTCCCACCGCTCCAGCTCCCGCCCCGGCGCCCCGCTGCCCCTCCCCGCCGCGGCCTCCCGCGATCCCCACGTGCGCGCCGCCCTCGACGCCCGGTCTCCCAGCCACCACCGCGCCTCCTCGGCCCCCGCGCCGCGCGTGCTCGGCCAGGACCGCGCCGCCTGGGCCCGCGACCACAACGCCGCTCACGCCGCCTCGCCCCCCGCCCTCGTGCTCGGCGCGTCCCCGCCGCCCGGCTCCGCCCCCGACCTGCCCGGCGGAGGCCCCATCAAGCCCCCCGTGCCCCAGCGCCACGCCGACCCCATGCAGGACATGCTCATCCGCCTGCGCAACGGCGAGGTGGAGCTCCCGGCCATCGCGCCCATCGCCAACGACATCCAGGACCTGCTCGACCGGCCCGAGTGCGGCGTCGACCAGGTCGTCGGCGTCGTCAGCCGTGACCCCAGCGTCGTGGCCGGCGTGCTGCGCCTGGCGAACTCGGGCCGCTACGGCACCAGCAAGGGCATCACCGACATCCGCCAGGCCTGCCTGCGTCTGGGCAACCAGCGGGTGCTCGCCCTGGCCCAGCAGCTGGTGGTGGGCGGGATGTACGTGCTCTCCGTGGAGCCCTTCGCCAGCATCGTCACCGACCTGTGGCGCAACACGCTGGTCTGCGCCCAGGGCGCGCGCAAGCTGGCCGATGTCCTGGAGGTCGCCGATCGCGAGGCGCTCTTCGTGGGCGCCATGCTGCACAACGTGGGCGAGCTGGCGCTGCTGCGCGTGCTCAGCGAGCTGCCGGACCGCATCCCCCCGGGCCCCGAGGGCCTGCGCCAGCTCGGCCAGGTCCTGGGCGGCGCTCACGAGGAGTTCGGCAGCGCGATCCTCAAGCGCTGGCGCATGCCGCCCCGCTTCGTGCGCATCGCCAGCGCCCACCACCACGCGCCGCGGGGGCCCGAGGACCGGGTGGCCAAGCAGCAGCGCCTGATCTCCATGGTCGCGTGGACCATGGCCCTGCGCGAGGGCTACCTCTACCTGCCCGGCCAGCAGCCCCCGGAGCTCGCTCCCCTTCTGGAGGGCCTGGACCTCAGCCTGGACGACGTGAACTCCGCCTTCTCCGGCTGCCGGAAGTGGGTCAACAAGGACGGAACGCTCAACGGATCGGCGGCGTAGCGCGAACCGCCGTCGGGATGGAAACGGCCCCTGCGCCCCCCCCGGCGGTTGTCAGGGCGCAGGGCCGGGCGTTCGGCCAAGATGAAGGAGCCCGCCCTTCCACCCTCGCTCGGGATCGACCTTGCCGGACGCCGCCGCTGACGCCGCCCCGCCGTCTCCCCCCGCGCCCGGCCCGCGTCGGCTGGTCCTGGCCGCGGCGCTGGCTGCCTTCTTCGTCGGCGACCTGGTCAGCCCCCTGGGCGTCGCGGCGGGCATGCCCTACGTCGTCGTCGTCCTGCTCGCCGCCCACGTCCACCGACCCCGCCTGGTGGTGGAGGTCGCCGTCGTCGCCACCCTGCTGACGGGCCTGGGCGTCCCGCTCTCCCCCTCGGGCGGCGACCCCTGGGTGGTCGCCGTGAACCGGGTGATGGCGGTCGCGGTGATCTGGGCCACGGCGGTGCTCAGCGTGCAGCGCATGCGCACCGAGGCCCGCCTGCTGGAGGCCGAGCGCGGCGCGGTGGAGGACCCGCTGACCGGCCTGCGCAACCGCCGCGGCTTCGACGCCCTGGTGGAGTCGGCCCTGGGTCGCGGCGGGGCGGCGCTGGTGATGTTGGACCTGGACCGCTTCAAGCTCATCAACGACGACCTGGGCCACCCCACCGGCGACCGCGCCCTCGTCGCCGTCGCCGATCAGCTCCGCGAGGTCCTGCGCGCCGGCGACGCCCTGCACTGCGCGCGGCTGGGCGGCGACGAGTTCGCGGTGCTGCTGCCCCAGGCGGATCCGGCGGCGGCGGAGTTGGTGGCCGGGCGGCTCAAGGCCGCCATCGACCCCGTGCTGTCGGCGATCCACCCCGCTTGCGGCGTGTCCGTGGGCGTCGCCGTCGCGCCCCGTGGCAAGGCCCCCGACGAGCTCTTCGCCGAGGCCGATCAGGCCCTCTACGCCGCGAAGGCGTCCCGACGGGAGTGGCCCGGGCCCCAGGGTTGAACCCTGACGGTTCGTGACCCGCCGGCGCGGTGATCGCGCGAGAAGCCTCTAAGATCGCCGCGGGTGGACGATCACGGACCGACGGGGGGCGTGCTGCGGCTGGGCGACCGGGAGGTCGACCTGGGCCGCCTGACCGTGCGCGGGGACGGGGTCGAGCGTCGCCTGACCCCCACCGAGGCTCGGGCCCTGGCCTACCTCTGGTCCCAGCGCGGCCGCACCGTGCCCCGGGACGAGCTGCTCCGCGAGGTCTGGGGCTACAGCGCCGGCGTGGTCACCCGCACCCTGGACGCCACCCTCTCCCGCCTGCGCGCCAAGGTGGAGGAGCGGCCCGCCGATCCCCGGCACCTGCTGACCGTGCGCGGCGTCGGCTACCGCTTCGAGGGTCCCGCGGCGCCCACGACCACCCCCCGCCGCACGCGCTTCTTCGGGCGCGCCGAGGAGCTGGAGGCCCTGGGCTCTCTGGCGTCGACGGGGCCCCACTTGCTGACCCTGGTCGGCCCCGGGGGGGTGGGCAAGACCCGCCTGGCGACCGAGTTGGCGGCGGGGCTTGGGAACGCCTGGTGCGACTTGCAGCACCTGGACCGCGGGGTCGCCGGGGCCCTGGCCGCGTCGCTGCGCCTGCCGGCCGGCGGCTCCCCCGAGCGCAGCTTGCAGGAGGTCGCGGCCCTGCTGGGTCGGCCAGGAGCCCCCCTGCTCATCGTCGACAACGCCGAGCACCTGCTGGACGAGGTCGCGGCCTGCATCGAGCCCCTGCTGCAGCGGGGAGGCCGGGTGCTGGTGACGTCGCGCGCACCCCTGAGGATCGAGGGCGAGCGGCTGCTGCGCCTGGGCCCCCTGCCCGAAGACGCGGCGGTGGAGCTGTTGATCGACCGCGCCCGGGCCCTGCGATCGATCCGCCGAAACC
>CALCXL010000677.1 GCA_937907595.1 uncultured Pseudomonadota bacterium | reverse complement strand
AGGATGAGTCGCAGCACGGTCGCATCGTAGAACAGGCGCGCGGTCCGGCGGCGGCGGACTCACGCCCCCGTCGAGCAGTGCACACGGAAGTTGACAGGATCCCGGCGCTTTCCCGACACTGAACTGGGGATCATCACAGGGGGGGGCGAGTCTGCAC
This sequence comes from uncultured Pseudomonadota bacterium, assembly GCA_937907595.1. Taxonomy (GTDB): domain Bacteria; phylum Myxococcota_A; class UBA796; order UBA9615; family UBA9615; genus CALCXL01. The sequence goes on along the minus strand of CALCXL010000677.1, from coordinate 3,985 downwards.
GGCCCTGAGGCCGTCGGGCTCTGAGGAGCTGGAGCATGAGTCAGTCCGAGCGGGAGCAGAAGACCCTCGCGCGCACCCAGCTGCTGATGGCCGTCGTGTCCCTCATGCCCCTGGTGGTGCTGTTCTACATCTCGGCCACCTTCGTCTTCGCGCCGCTGCGGGACTCGGGGCAGGACGCCACGATCTGGGGCCTCACGGCCACCCTCGGCTTCACGGCCATGGCGGTGGTGCTGGGCTACATCGTCGTCCGACGGGACACCCTGCGCACCCTCTCCGCCATCGCCGAGGGCGAGGAGCGCCTGGACCGCCTGCACGTCGCCACCAGCGAGATGGCGGCCCTGGAGCACAGCGACCAGGTGCACACCGCGTTGATCCAGCAGGCCGCCGCCCTGGTGAGCGCCGAGCGCGCCGGCCTGTGGCTGCGGGAGCGCGACGAGCTCACGGTGGCCCGCGCCCTGGGCATGTCCGAGGAGCGCGCCATGGCCCACCCCCTGCCCGTAGGCCAGGGTCTGCCGGGGCGCTGCGCCGAGTCCGCCCAGACCTTGCTCAACGGCGAGCTGACCGACACCGACCGCTCCTGGGACGACCGCGTGGTCACCAAGACGACCGGCAGCCTGCTGGTCCCCATGCACCAGCACGGGGAGCTGGTTGCGGTGCTGGATCTGCGCAACCGCAAGGGGGAGGAGGCCTTCACGGTCGCCGATCAGCAGCTGGTGGAGGGCCTGGCGCGGCAGGCGGCCCTGTTCCTGGACAACGCCGCGTTCCGCGAGGCGCAGCACGTCTACGAGGCCGCGGTCACGTCCCTGGTGCGGGAGGTCACGGATCAGCACCTCACCTGGCCGGGCCACATCGAGAACGTCATGGCGATCGCCGAGAGCCTGGCCGAGCGGCTGGAGCTGGGCGAAGACAAGCTGGCGGAGCTGCGGCTGGCGGTGCAGCTGCACGACATCGGCCTGCTCGACTTCCCCCGCGTGGACATCGGTCCCCCCGGCGGGCCCGTGGACCACGCCAGCAAGGGCGCCGATCGCCTGGAGCAGATGGCCTTCTGGGCCGGCGCCGCGCCGGTGGTGAGGGCCCACCACGAGCAGATGGACGGGCGGGGGCCCCAGGGGCTGCGCGGCTTCGCCATCCCCATGACCGCGCGCATCCTCGCCCTGGCCGAGTACGTCGACACCGTCACCAACCCCTCGTCCCCCTGGGGCGACAAGACCCTGGCGGACGTGGCGGCGGAGGTGTCGGAGAAGGACGACCAGCGCTTCGACAAGACCGTGGTGCTGGCCTTCCTGGCGACGCAGGGGATCAGCTGATCGCCCCCCCCGCGATCAGAAGCGGTGCGACAGCGACAGCGCCAGCTGCGGGCCGCCGATCTGCCGCACCACCGGGCCCAGGCCGCCGCCGAGGCTGAGGCCTAGCCACAGCCCCTCGACGAGCCGGTAGTCCCCCTCCAGGGTGAAGGCGACGTACTCGGTGCCGTTGCCCATGCCGCTGGGGCTCTGGTGGTAGGCCGCCGATCCGTCGCGCAGGCCGTGCCGCCCGGCGACGCGCAGCCGCACCGACCAACGCTTGTGCTTGCCCGCGTCCGTGCCGGCCTCGGCCGACCAGGTGATCACGCTGTCGAAGCCGCCGCCCCGCTTCATGGCCCAGGCGCCCCAGGCCAGGTAGAGCCGGTCGAAGCCCAGGCCCATGCTCAAGCCGCCCTGGGCCTCGAACACCCCGCTGGCGATGCGGAGCTGGCCGACCTCCTCACCGGCGACGTTGTGCACCGCGGCGACGGGCGCGTTGGACTGCGTGGGCGCGCGGAGCAGGACCTCGAAGGCCATCGCGAAGCGGCCGGCCTGCACCGCCTGCCAGCGCAGGCCCACGGCGGGCTCGCCGACGGAGGCGGCCACGGTGGGGGCGTCGACGGAGTCCACCAGCAGGAAGGTGCGCAGCGGGGTCCAGTGCAGCGTGGCGTCCAGGCGCGGGGCGAAGCCGATCTCCGCGTAGGTGCCCACGAAGGCCTCCTGGTAGTAGCCCGTGAGCTCCGGCGGGCTGCCCAGCTCCCGGCTCCAGCCGACGCCCGGGAGCAGCGAGAACCAGGCCTTTGCGTACCCGCCGCCGGGCCCGTGGGTCCAGGGGCCGGCGTGCGCGGCGGGGGCCATGAGCAGCGCCGCCAGCAGGGACAGGACGGCGGTGTGGCGGATCCGGATCATCCGCCCTCCCCGAAGCGGTCGCCGGTGGAGAGCACCCGGAGCTCGTCCAGGGCCGCCTTCGGCGTGCCGTCGTAGTAGGCCAGGCCGACGCTGCGCTCCCGCTCCGGCACCCAGTAGCCCAGCATGGGATCGTCCCAGGCCTGGTCCCGCAGCGGCCCCCAGTGCAGGCCCGCCGCGCCCGCCTCCTGGGCCGAGCGCGCCGCTTCCACCAGGAACTCGCGCTGGCGGCGGGGGCTGAAGTTGGCGTTGCGGGTGGAGTAGGTGAGGTGAGAGACCTCGACCGGGCCGGGCCACAGGGCTATCGCCTGGGCTACCGCCTCCCCCGCGCGGGCGGCCAGGGCGGGATCGGCCAGGTGCCGGCAGGGGTCCACGCGCAGCCCCAAGCGGTCCGCGGCCAGGCCCCGGGAGGCCCATCGGCGAAGCGTGCGGCGCCAGCCGGGCAGGGAGGCGTCCAGGGTGATGCGGAGCTCGGCGTCGGGCCGGGCGGCGCGCACGGCGTCCAGGCAGGCCGCCAGGAGATCGTCGCGGAAGCCGGCGTCCCGCCAGGCCCGGCCCCGGCGTCGGCGGGTGCGCAGGCCGTCCCAGAGCCACGCGCCGTTGAGGGCGTCCTCCACCCGGAACACGGCGATGTCGGGGCAGCCGGCGGCCAGGCGGGCGCAGGCGGCGGCCAGGCGGGGCACGAAGTCGGCGGCGTCGGCGCTCCCCTGGGCCACGACGTGCTCGGGCAACCAGTGCGTGAAGGCGGGCCCCAGGGAGCCCTGCAAGGGCACGTCGGCGGCGCGCAGCGGGGCCAGGAAGTGGTCGACGGAGGCGAGATCCCACTGCCCTTCGCGGGTCTCTGCCCAACGCCAGGACAGGGGCACGGTGACCGTGGACAGGCCCATGCGCCGGAGTCCGGCGGCCTCCTCCGCGGAGACCGGCCGCCGCAGGTGCAGTCCGAAGTCCATCAGGCGATCACTCTGCGCGGGTGGCCTGGATGACGTCACGGCGCAGGGCCGGGTCCTCCCGGAAGATGCCTTCGAAGGACGTCGACGCGATCTTGCAGGGGCGACGCACCCCGCGGGCGAACACGCACATGGGCGTGGCTTCGATGATGCAGGCCGCGCCCAGGGGCTTCAGCACGTTCATGATCGTCCCGGTCACGTCGCGGGTCAGCCACTCCTGCAGGGTGAGGCGGTGCGCCACGCAGTCCAGCAGGCGGACGATGCCGGAGAAGCCGATGGCCAGGCCGTCGGGCACGTAGGCGATGTGCGCGCGGCCCTGGTAGGGCATGAGGTGGTGGGGGCAGGAGGAGAAGAATTCGATGTCCTTGACCAGCACCAGGTCCTGCGCGTCGTCGGGGAAGGGATCGCCCAGGGCGGCCGCGGGGTCCAGCGCGTAGCCCTCCAGCAGGTCCGCGCTCCAGGCGTCGGCCACCCGCTCGCCCGAGCGCTGCAGGTGGGGCTCCGCCGAGGTGTCGAAGCCGGCGGCCTGCAGGAACGCGTCGATGGCGGCGGCCATGGCGGCCGGATCGGCGGGGCGGACGCGGGGAATGCGGGGGTCGGTCATGGTGGCTCCGGGCGCATGATCGCCCATCGCGCCGTCGCGTGCGCAGCGGGTTCGGGAATTGGAGGGGTCGTTGGGGCCCGCTCGCGTCGACCTCGGCGCCCGAAGGTGAGGCGCGGGGGCGGGGTCAGGAGCCGAAGTCGGGCACCGCGAAGTGCTGATCGGTCAGGCCGCTGAAGGTCACCCGACGCGTCTCCAGGTGCACGACGCTGCCGCGGCGGGGGTCCGTCAGGTCCCAGGTGTGGGCG
>CALCXL010000676.1 GCA_937907595.1 uncultured Pseudomonadota bacterium | reverse complement strand
CGTCTTCACCACCCTGGATCCCGCCGCGCCGATCCGCGACCTGGCGGTCTGGATCGAGGCCCTGCCCCTGCCCGAGCAGGCCGAGCCCTGGGCGGTGTTGGGCGAATACCCCAGCTACGTCGCCCTGGCGGGCCGCTACACGGTGCCCCTGATCCAGTCGGGCGAGCGCCCCTACGCAGAGGAGGGGGAGGGGCGGATCGTGTTCGACGACGCGGGGCTGCCGGTGATCCAGGAGGAGCAGGACGTGCGCCTGGCCCTGTCGATCCCCCGGGGACCGATGCCCGACGCCGGCTGGCCCCTGCTCATCTACCAGCACGGCTCCGGTGGCAACTGGCGCCAGGCCCTGGACCGCGGCCCGGTGGACGAGGTGGCCGGCGGGAGCCCGGAGGAGGGCATGGGCCCCGCGGAGTGGCTGGCGCGGCGGGGCGTGGCGACCGTCGCCTTCGACTACCCCCTGCACGGCGACCGCAACGACCCGCCCGACACCAGCGGCCTGCTCCTCTACAACCTGCTGGGCAACATCGACGCCACGATCGACAACTTCCGCTGGGCGGCCCTGGAGCCCATGCTGCTCAGCCGCTTCATGCTGGCGAACCGCGTCGATCCCGCCCTGCACGCCGACCTGGACGCCGGTGGGGCGGAGGCGCTGTCCTTCGATCCGGCGCGCCTGACGACGATGGGTCAGTCCATGGGCACCACCCTGGGCGTGACCCAGGCCACGGTGGATCCGCGGGTCCGGGGCGCCGTGTTCAGCGGCGCGGGCGGGGTGCTGGTGGAGATCGCGGAGTCGGCGGTGGAGCCCTTCGAGATCCGTCCCATCCTGGCCGGCCGCCTGGGCCTCGCCACCGACGAGCTCACGCAGGCGCACCCGCTGCTGCACGCCTTCCAGCACCTGTGGGACCTGGTCGACCCCATCGCCCAGGCCCGCTACGTCGTCGACGAACCCCACCCCGGCGTGCCCCCCAAGCACGTCCTGATGACCGCGGGGGTCCGCGACGGCTACTTCCACCCGCGCAGCGAGGCGGCGATGGCGACGGCCCTGGGCGTGCCCCTGGTGGGCGAGGAGGTGGAGCCGATCCTGCCGGACACCCTGCGCCTGGCCGGGTTGGAGACCCTGGACTACCCCCTGGCCGGCAACCTGGGGGGGCGCACCGCCGCCGTGGTGCAGTACGCGGCGGAGAACATCCAGGGCCACTACGTCGCCTTCAACCAGGAGGGCGCCCGCTACCAGTACACCTGCTTCGTGGCGAGCCTCGGTGTGGCCGCCTTGCTGCCCGGGCCCGACGCCCTGGACGCGCCGTGCCCTTGATCCTGCTGCTCCTGCTGGCCGCCCCGGCCGGAGCGCACCTGGTCGCGTTCCCCCACAGCATCGAGCTCTCCTTCACCGCCGATCACGTCGACGTCGTGCACACCCTGCAGATCCACCGGGACGACGGCGGTCCAGCGCAGGCCGGCCAACCCGCCGATCTGGAGGCCACGGCGGCCCGCCTCGCCCGGACCCTGGAGGCCGACGGCCCACGCCTCACCCTCAACGGGCAGCCCGCGCGCTGCGAGACGACCTCGGCCCGGGCCAGCCGCCGCCGCGGTCTGGACGCCGTGCTCGTGCAGCGCTGCCATCGGCCCCCGGGGGCTCTGGATGTCGCGTTCTCCGGCCCCTCGCCCTGGTCCACGGGCTTGGTGCCGGTGACGGTGCAGGGCCCCATCGATGACCCCTCGCTGGAAGGGGAAGGCGCGCCCCTGGCCGGCCGCGATCCGGGTCCTTGGGTGGGCGCCCTGGCGGGGCCGGCGACCCTGCGTTTCGTGGTGCCGGCGGCGGGCGTTAAGCTGCCCGCGGAGGCGCCATGA
>CALCXL010000675.1 GCA_937907595.1 uncultured Pseudomonadota bacterium | reverse complement strand
CCGAGCGGGGTGAAGGCTCCCTGGGCCTGGAGGAGGTCTCCTTCGGCGCTGCGCCGGCCGCTCGCGGAGGCGCCGCCACCCTCAGCCTGGCCAGCGATGGCCGCGCGGCCCTGGTGGAGGCCCTGCGCGCCCGGGGCTGGGCCGTCGCCGCCGCCGGCACCGGCTTCCAGGTGACCATCCCCGAAGGGCAGGAGGAGGCCCTGGTGACCCTGCTGCGGGAGCACGGACCCCTGACCATCGAGTCGCCCATGCGCTCGATGCGCGACGGCAAGTCCCGGCTGGTCGTCTCCTTCCGGTAGCGGCTACTCGGTCGGCTCGCCGCGGCCTGGCTCGTCCGCCGCCTCCCCGCCGCCCCTCAAGCTCGCCGCCAGCGGGATCAGGTGCCGCGACGTCAGCTGGAACAGGCGGAGCCGCACGCTGCCGCGGTTGAAGGAGCGCCCGGTCAGGGCGACGACCGCGCCCACCGGGGGCACCACGATCAGGAGCTGTCCCCCGTTGCCCCGGGCTTGCCAGGAGCGCACCACGCCGTCCTCCACGGGCTCCAGCCACCACAGGTAGCCGTACTGCGGCCCGCCGTCGGGGGAGTCGACCCAGGTGTGCGGGGTGGTGGAGGCGGCGATCCACCCCGCGGAGACCACGGGCCGCCCCTCCCACTCCCCCCCCTGCAGGGTCAGCTGCCCGATCTTCGCCAGCGACTCCACGCTCAGGCGCAGGTGCCCGCCCGCGTCCGTGCCCTCGTCGCCGGCCGGCTCCCAGCGGGCGTCGGCGATGCCAAGGGGCTCGAACAGCCACTCCTTCGCCAGCTCCGGCAGGGGCGCGCCGCCGGCCCGGGCCACGATCTCGCCCAGCAGGACCACCCCCGCGGTGCAGTAGGAGAAGCGCTGCCCCGGGTCCTCTACGGCGGGCAGGGACAGCGCGAACCCCAGCCAGCTTCGGCGGCGGTACATGCGCTCCTCGTTCCCCGGCGAGCGCGGCGCCCAGTCGTCGCAGTCCAGGCCACTGCGCATGGTCAGCAGGTCCTCGATCGTCATGGCCGGCCGCCCGCTCCACGAGGGGTGGGGGTGGGTCTCGGGGAACCAGGGGGCGACGGGTGAGCGCACCGAGTCGATGAGGCCCCGGTCGATGGCGGCGCCCACCAGCAGGCTGGTGATGGACTTGGTGGCCGATCGCAGGTCGTGCAGCGTCCGCGGCCCGCCCCGGTCGCCGTGCCACTCGCCCCGCAGGCTGCCGTCGACCAGGACCAGGGCGGAGTCCACGGCGAGGGAGCGCTGGGCGAGTGCGTCGCGGGCGTCGGCCCAGGCGTCGTCGGGCACCAGATCCCGGGGCAGGGGAGTGGACGCGCTGTCCAGCGCGCCGGCGGTGGCGCAGCCGGACAGGGGCGCGGCGACGAGCAGGAACAGCAGGGGGGGGAGCCAGCGAGCCACGGGGGACGGGACCACCGGGGCCCCCGCCGGTCAAGGCGGTGTCGCGCGACGGATCGACTTTTTCGGGAACCCGCCCCGGCGGCGGGGTGTCCAGAGAAGGGAGCGGGCCGAGACGCCCGCCCTGACAGGAAACCAGATGTCGGCGGCAGAACACGGCACGGGATGCCGCTGATGGGTCATGGGGGGGAATCGGGCGCTTTCCCCCTTGGCCTTGGCCTCCGGTGAGAATTCTCTCACCGGGGGCTTCCTGCGTTCTGGGGGATCAGACCCCAGCGATCAGGGCTGGATCCAGGTGCAGTCCCAGGTGACGTCGAAGGGCGCCGTGTCGGTCTCCCCGTCGCAGTCGCGCACGGTCAGCTCCAGGGACAGCTGAGAGGTGAAGAAGTCGCTGGGATCGTGGGGCACCGACGGGAAGATCAGCTCGACGTCTGGCCCGCTGTCGGCGCTCAGCTCCTCGCCGTCGAAGGAGGCCACGATCTCCCAGCGGTACTGCGCGATGGCCGTCTCCGGGTCCGTGCTGGCCAGGCCGCTGAGGGTGTAGGGGGAGATGACGCAGGCCGGGCAGGTGACCACCGAGTAGGTGTCCTGCGTGCAGTTGACCTGCTGGGAGATCGAGTGTGGGCCCCCCGGATCGGCGGTGGGGGGCAGGTTGTTCGGCGTGCCCGGAGACTGCACCACCACCGCCTCCACCAGCCGCTCCGAGCTGCCGCCCACCTCGTCCTGGACCACCAGCGCCACCTCGAAGGTGCCGGACACGTCGGGGGTGAACTCCGTGACCCCGTCGACCAGGGACTCCAGGTCGCCGGTGTGCAGGAGGCTGTCGAGGGGCAGCTCGTCGAAGGACCAGTCGAAGTAGATCGGGTCGCCGTCGGGGTCGACCGTGGCCGACGCGTCCAGGGTGACCGGTTGGCAGGTGGTGATGGCGCCGACCGGGAGCAACGTGGCCTGCGGGCCCTGGTTGTCGACGCAGGCGAAGCCCGAGTGGCGGTAGGTGGCCTCCACGTGCTGGCCGATGTTGAGGGCCGGGTCGAAGTTGAGGGTGTCGAAGAGCGGCTCGTAGGTCCAGCCCGTGCTCTGGGGCGCGCCGTCGACGGTGACCTCCAGGGTGAAGGGCACCGCCGGGTCGAACAGCGGGACCATCGTGGGCTGGGTCTGGGCCGTGACCACGAAGTCCGCCCAGCGGTAGGGCCCCAGCTCGGTCGCCGCGAGCAGGTCGCTGGACAGCGTGGGCGCAGCGGGGTCGTCGGTCTGCACCTCCAGGGAGGCCCAGGCCGCGAGCAGGTCCAACCCCGTGAACTCCCAGCCCACCTCCACCGAGCCGCCGGGGTCCACGGCCTCGCCGACCAGCGGCACGTCGCCAAGGGCGAACTCGCCCGTGCCGGCCAGGTCCACGACGCCGGCCCCCTGGAAGCTGAGGACGGCGCTGCCCTGGTTGGAGAGGGTGACGACGCCGGGCACCACGCAGCCCACCTGCCGGGTGCCCAGGTCCACGCTGATCGCGTCCAGCTGCGCCGCAGGGGCAGCCGTGTGGGCCGGGGTGTCCACCGGGCTGCCCAGGTCGTCGCGGTCGTCGGGGGTGACCTCCGCGGTCACCACGTCGCCGGGAGCGAGGGCCGGCACGGGCCGCCACACCGCCGATGTGGAGGCGGGCGCGCCGTTGAGGAGCCACTGATACTGGAACAACACCGGGTCCCCGTCGGGGTCGCTGTCCCCGGCGAGCACCAGGGAGAAGCCGGCGACGGGGTCGTGGTCGATGGTGGCGCTGCCCAGCGTGGGGGGCGAGTTGAGCACCGTGGTGTCTGCCACGCCCAGGGGTCCGCTGGGGGAGGGCACCACCACGGCCACCCACCAGTCGTCGCGGGTGGTGGCCGAGGCGGGCACCGTGGTCTGGTTGTCCCAGGCCGGCTCGGGCGCGTCGTTGCGGCTCCAGACGATGGTCCAGGCGCTGTAGGGCAGGCCCCACTCGTCGGTGCCCGGGGTGTCGATGGTCAGGATCAGGTCGTCGCCGGTGTAGGGCCCGGCGGGGAGGGACGCGGTGGGGGCGACCGGGGGGATCAGGACCACGCAGTCGGGCAAGCCGTTGGTGTCCAGGTCCTCCTCGGCGGGGGGGAGCACGCCGTCGCAGTCGTTGTCCTCGCCGTCGCAGACCTCGGCGAAGCCGTCGCCCGTCAGGGGGTTGGCGTCGTCGCAGTCCGCGCAGGTTCGGGCGCCGTCCCCGTCGCCGTCGACCTCCCCGGCCGGGTCCGCGTCGGCCAGCCCGTTGCAGTCGTCGTCCAGCCCGTTGCAGCGCTCGGGCGCGCCGGGGTGCACGTCGGGGTCGACGTCGTCGCAGTCCACGCCCAGGGGGTAGGCGGCCACGCAGTCGGGCTCCAGCCCGCTGAACCAGCCGTCGGCGTCGGGGTCGAAGGCGGGGTCGATCAGCGTGTCGCAGTCGTCGTCCACGGCGTTGCAGAGCTCGGGGGCCCCGGCGAAGACCGCGGGGTCGGAGTCCAGGCAGTCGCCATCGCAGGCGCGCTGTCCGTCGGCGTCGGCGTCGGCCTCGTCGGCGGGCAGGGCGCCGTCGCAGTCGTCGTCGACCCCGTTGCACAGCTCGGGGGCCCCGGGCCAGGTGGTCGCCGTCCCGTCGTCGCAGTCCCCCGCGCAGGTGGTGATCGAGTCGCCGTCGCCGTCGAAGCCCTCGTCGCTCAGGGCGTTGCAGTCGTCGTCCAGGCCGTTGCAGACCTCGGGGATGCTGGGGTTGATGGTGCCGTCGCCGTCCACACAGTCGGGCCCCCCGCTGAGGGCGGACGCGAATTGGTCGCCGTCCTGGTCGGTGCCGTCGATGCCGTCGCAGTTGTTGTCGACGCCGTCGCCCACCAGGTCCGTGGCGGCGGGGTTGATCTCCGGGTCGCCGTCCTCGCAGTCGCCCGCGCAGGCGTCCAGGCCGTCCCCGTCGGCGTCCAGGCCCCAGACGGTGTCCAGGGTGTCGTCGCAGTCGTCGCAGAGGGGGTGGCCGTCGACGTCGGCGTCGACCTCGTCGGCGGGCAGGGCGCCGTCGCAGTCGTCGTCCAGGCCGTTGCAGCGCTCGGCCGCGGCGGGCCCCACCAGGGGGTCCAGGTCGTCGCAGTCGCCGGTGCAGGGGGACGCGCCGTCGCCGTCGCGGTCGTCGGGGCGCAGGGTGGCGTCGCTGTCGTCGCAGTCGCCGGCGCAGGGCGAGTAGCCGTCCAGGTCCACGTCGGAGGGGTGCAGGGCCGCGTCGGTGTCGTCGCAGTCGCCTTCGCAGGTGGCGGTGCCGTCGCCGTCGGCGTCCTCCTCCTCGGGGGCCAGGGCGCCGTCGCAGTCGTTGTCCACGCCGTCGCAACGCTCGGTCGCGCCGGGCTGCCGGTCGTCGTCGAAGTCGTCGCAGTCCTCGTCCCCGGAGTTGGGCAGCCCGTCGGGGCCGCAGGAGCTGATGCCGTCGTCGTCCAGGTCCAACTGGTTGAGGGTGACGTCGGTGTCGTCGCAGTCGCCGGTGGCCAGGGCGACGTCGCAGCACTGCAGGCCGAAGCCCAGGTCGCCGCCGACGCAGGACCCGTCGCGGTCGTTGTCGAAGGTGCCCAGGCCCTCGTCGGCCGCGCCGTCGCAGTCGTTGTCCAGGCAGTCCAGGAGCTCGGGGGCGCCGAGGTAGACGGTGGGGTTGGCGTCGTCGCAGTCGTCCACCCCGGCGCAGGCGCCGTCCTCGTCCACGTCGGCGCAGGCGCCGTCCGCCAGGTCGCCGTTGCAGTCCTGATCGACGCCGTCGTCGGGCGGGTCCTCGGCCCCGGGGTGCACGTCGCCGTCGTTGTCGTCGCAGTCGTAGCGCTCGTGGTCGCGGTCGACGTTGCTGGGGTAGCCGTCGCAGTCGACGTCCACGCCGTCGGCCACCTCCAGATCGGGGCAGTCGCCGCAGTCGCTGTCCACGCCGTCGCCCCAGGGGTCGGGTGCGCCCGGGTAGATCGCCGGGTCCTGCGGGTCGCAGTCCAGCAGATCCGACACCCCGTCGTTGTCGAAGTCGGACTCAGCGGTGTCGCAGGCCGTCAGGACCAGCGCGCAGAACAAGACGGCCAGGATCGATCGCATGCAGGTCCCTCCTCTGGAGGATTCTCCCGCGCGGCCTCGATTGCAACCCGCGTTCTGCGCCGATCAGGGGATCCAGACGCACTCCCAGCTGATGGTGGCGGTGCTGGTGGCGGAGACGCCGTCGCAGTCCAGCACCGTCAACTGCACGGTGGCCGACGCGGTGTAGACGTCGTTGACCGCCGACGTGTAGGGCACCGAGGGGAAGATCAGGTCCGGGGACTCGACCAGCTCCGCGCTCAGCGTCTCCCCCTGCTCCACCAGCAGCTCCCACTGGAAGCGCGCGATGTCCGTGTCCGCGTCGAAGCTGCCGCTGCCGTCCAGCAGCAGGTCCGGGGGCTGGCAGGCTCCGCAGACGGGGCCGTAGGGGCCCGTGGTGCAGGACAGTACCTCGGACAGGGCGACGTCCCCGCCGGCGTCGGCGAAGGGCGGCAGGTTGCCGGGGGTGACGACGGGGCTGACGTTGATGAGCTGGGACAGCGGCGCCGACGAGGCTCCCGAGGGGTCGCTGACCAGCAGGTCGACCTCGTAGTCGCCGTCCACGTCGGGGGTGAAGTAGACGACCGAGGGCGCCAGGACGGTGAGGTCCCCGTCGGCCAGGAGCGAGTCCACGGGCAGCGACGCGAAGGACCAGTCGAAGGTGAGGGCGTCGCCGTCGGGGTCGTAGCTGCCCGACGCGTCCAGGGTGACCAGATCGCAGGTGGAGCCCGACGAGGCGAGCTGCAGGCTGCCCACGGGAGACTGGTTGTCGCCGCAGAAGGAGGCCGACTCGCGCCAGGTCACCTCCACGATCTGGCCGTCGGCCAGGGGCGGGTTGAACTCGACGGAGTTGGTCGCGGCGTCCCAGGTCCAGCCCGTGGTGGTGGCGACGCTGTCCACGGTGACGGCGATGCTGAACTCGACCGCCGGGAAGCTCAGGTAGACCCGCTCGCCGGTGCTGCCGGCGTTGGCCCAGGAGCCCAGGGCCTCCATGTCGGCGGTGAGGGAGTCGGCGCAGACGTTGACCCAGTAGCCCGAGGAGAGCGTGACGGCGGCGTCGTAGTCGGGCTGGGCCGTGGACGACAGGAAGTAGGGCGCGGTGGGGCTGCCGGTGCAGGAGGTGGCCCCGCCGCCGATGAGGCCGACGCTGACGCCGGCGGGCACCAGGGCCTCCGCGGCGGCCAGGAAGTCGGCGGGCAGGGGGGTGATGAGGCTCTGCTCGGGCTCGTCGGTCAGGAAGATGATGCGGAGCTGTTGTCCGGGGCGCAGCAGGCCGGCGTTGGCGGCGGTGATCAGCGGGGCGTCCATGGCGGCCAGCGCGCTGTCGAAGCCGTCTTCCAGGGATCCCGTGGTGCCGATGTCGATGGCGGCGGCCAGGGCGCCCTCGGGATCGGCGTCGGCGGGGGTGATGAGGGGGGCGGTCAGCGCGTTGCTGTCCATGTCCACCACGCCGATGTTGTAGGCCGTGCCCAGGTTGGCCAGGAAGTCGGCGACGTGGTCGGCGACGTGGTCCTGCTCCTCGTTCATGGAGCAGGACTGGTCGACGACGAAGAGCACGTCGGCGCCGTCGCCGATGATCGTCGACAGCTCCCGCCAGGTGCCCAGCTCGGTGGCCGCGTCGAAGGTGACCGACAGCACCGCGCTGTCGGGATCGTCCGTGGTCACGTCCAGGCGGGCCGCGGCGGTGTTCAGATCCTCGCCCGTGAAGAGGACCTCAATGTCCACGGAGCCCTGGGGCGGCACGGTGGCGTTGGGGGCGGGGGCGCTGAGGATCGTGAACTCGCCGGTGGCGGCCAGGTCGACCAGGGCGGAGCTGAGGACGGTGAGGGTGGCCACGCCGGTGTTGGTCAGGGTGATGGTGGTGACGACCTCGCAGCCGATCTGGCGGGTGCCCAGGTCGATGGTGCTGTCCGAGAGCACGGCGTTGGGCTCCACGACCACGGGGGTGGACAGGGTTGGGGTGCCCAGGTCCGTGCCGTCGTAGGGCGTCACCTGCACCACCACCGACGAGCTGACGGGCAGCGGGCCGGGCACGTAGACGCTGGCGGTGTTGCCCGTGGGGGAGCCGTTGAGCAGCCACGAGTAGCTCAGGCTCACCGAGTCGCCGTCCAGGTCGGCGGGGCCGCTGGGCGCGGCCGAGAAGATGCCGGAGCTGGGGTTGAAGTTGACGGTCACGGACGCCAGCGTGGGCGGCGTGTTGAGGACGGTGATGGGGGTGGCGGCCACCGGGGTCCCGCTGAGGTCGCCGTCCCAGGGGGTGACCAGGGCCTCGATGTAGTCGTCCCGGCTCAGGGCGCTGTCGGGGAACGTGTTGCTGGTGATCGGCGACGGGCTGCCGTTGACCGACCAGAGCACCGTGAAGCCCTCGGGGTCCCCGTCGGGGTCGAACCAGCCGCCGAGCGTGATGGCCAGGTCGTCGTCGGTGTAGGGCGCGGCGGGGCTGATGGTGGCCGACGTGATCGACGGCGGGCTGTTCCCGGGCGCGGCCTGGACCTCGACCGTGGGGCTGGTGACCGGGGTGCCCAGGGCCTCGCCGTCGTTCGGCGTGGCCACGCAGTAGATCATCGTGCCGTCGACGAGGTTGGTGACCGTGGTGGAGCCCACCGGGATGTTGTCCACGTACCACTGGATGTTGGCCGCCTCCGTGTCCGCGGGGTCCGGGTCCGACCAGCCCGAGGGCAGGCAGGAGAAGACCGTGGTGGGCTCGCCCGCCGGCGGGTCCACCGACGCCGCCAGAAAGCTGGGCGCGGTGTTGATCGCCGTGGCGGTGGAGGACAGGACCGCGGTGCCGGCGACGGTTCCGTCGTGGGGGGTGCCGCTGCAGGAGATGGTGTCGTGCTTGTCGTAGTGCGCGCCGCTGAGGGTGGGGCCGCTGGCCACCACGGGCTGGCCGTTGACCTGCCAAAGGCAGTCGATGGTCACGGTGTCGCCGTCGGCGTCGAAGACCCCCT
>CALCXL010000674.1 GCA_937907595.1 uncultured Pseudomonadota bacterium | reverse complement strand
CGCCGTCATCGGCGCTGGCAGCGTGGTGGGGGCGGGCGCGGTCGTGCTTGCCAACACGCTGATCCCGCCGGGCTCCCTGGTCCTGGGCTCCCCGGGCCGCGCGGTGCGGGCGGTCAAGGCGTCGCACACCGAGTGGATCGAGCACAGCTGGCGCACCTACGCGCGGCTGCGGGACGAGCACGCCGGACGGAGCTGAGCTCGCCCGGGGACCGACGGGCGCCCCCCTGCCCTCGTCCACCGACGTGAGCACCAACGGCGCGGCGCGGTCGTCCTCTTCACGAGCGGGGCCAGCGCGCTGACGCCCCAACCGCCCCTGCCAGGCGCGCAGAGGGAGCGACGCGTCCCGGCCGCCTGAGCCACACCTTGGCTGAGGGCCTCAGCCGCCCCAGGACGGCTCGCGGCCAGCCAGAGCGGCCCGCGGGCGACGGGAGCCGGGCGCAGGGCGTGGGGGCCGCGCAGGGCCGCTGGGGCCCACCTCCACCCCTCCTCCTGGACCTCATCCCCCCAAACGACGAGGCCCCCGCCGAAGCAGGGGCCTGTCGATGCGGCCGGGCGCAGGGGCGATCAGTGCCCGCCGTGCTCGTCCTTCGGGGCCTCGTGGCCCGCGTCCTCGTGACCGGCCGCAGGGGCGGCGTCGCCGTGCTCCCCGTGGGCCGCGGCGTCGGGGTTGGCCACCTTGTAACCGGGCGGCAGCTCCCCCTTCTCCAGGGTCTCGTCGAACTTGTAGAAGTGGCCGGACTCGGGGATGACCATCGAGCGCGACAGCATGTCCACCATGGTCAGCGAGAAGAAGATCAGCATCCAGGCCACGCCGACCAGGAACACGACGCTGTTCAGCTTCTTGTCCCAGATCAGGTGCATGAACACGCTGACCACCAACGTGGCCTTCACGCAGGCCACGGCCAGCGCGATGATGATGGAGTAGGGCATGGGAAGCCCCAGCTCACTGACCCCGACCGTCATCACGGTCAAGACCATCAGGGCCCCGAGCACGCCCCAGTAGTACTTCATGGGGGTGATGTGGGGGTGCAGGGCGTCCACTGCGTGGTGCTCGCCCTCTGCGGCCTCGGCGGCCGAGTGATTCACGTTCTTGCGAAACATCGTGGGCCTCCTACTTGACCAGGTAGAGGAGCGGGAAGAGGAAGATCCAGATCAGGTCGACCAGGTGCCAGTAGATCCCGACGTTGTCGACGAAGATGTAGTTCCCGGTGTCGAAGTGGCCCTTCTGGGCCAGGACCAGACACCAGACCAGCACGATGATGCCGGCCACCACGTGGATGCCGTGCAGCCCCGTGATGCAGTAATAGATGGCGAAGAAGATGGGCATCATGCCCGTCGACCCCTCGTACTCGTAGAACTTGCCGGGGTAGATGCCCAGGTGGAACTTGTGCGAGTACTCGAAGTACTTGACCACCAGGAACACGCAGGCGAACGCGATCGTCAGCACCAGGTGCATCTTCAGCTTGGCGATGTCCCGCATCTGCGCCGCGCGCACCGCCAGGGCCATCGTGAACGAGGAGACGATCAGCACGACCGTGTTGGTCGCTCCCATCCACTTGTTCAGCTGGTCCGCGCCGGCGAGCCAGGTGTCCGGGTACAGCCACCTGAACACCAGGTAGGCGCAGAAGAGGCCCGAGAAGAACAACAGCTCCTGGGCCAGGAACAGCCACATGCCGAACTTGTTGGCCTCGAACTGCTGGTCCGGGGAGTGGAAGTAGTGGGCCAGCCAACTGGGCTGACCGGGGCGCGCTTCGGCACTCATGAAAGCGTCCTCGTGTGGTTCAAGCTCAGTGGCCGACGGGGATCGAGTCGTCGATCTCCGGGAAGTCGTAGGGGCCGTGGGTGACGACCGGCGTCTCGTGGAAGTTGTGCTCGATGGGCGGCGTGGCCGTGGCCCACTCCAGGCTGACGGCACCCCAGGGGTTGTCCGGCGCCTTGATCTTGCTGACCAGGAGCGAGTGCAGCAGGTAGTACGCGGTCAGCACGAGGCCGGCGGCCAGCACCAGGGAGCCCACGGTGGACATCTGGTGCCAGATCTCGAACTCGGGCACGTACTCGTGGTACCGCCGCGGCATCCCCCGCGAGCCCATGACGAACTGCGGGAAGAAGGTGCCGTTGAAGCCCAGGAAGACCAGCAGGCAGCCGATCTTGGCCAGCTTCTCGTTGTACATGTAGCCGAACATCTTCGGCCACCAGTGGTGCAGCGCCCCCAGGAAGGAGATCACCGCGCCCGACGCCATGACGTAGTGGAAGTGAGCCACCACGAAGTAGGTGTCGTGCAGGTGGACGTCCG
>CALCXL010000673.1 GCA_937907595.1 uncultured Pseudomonadota bacterium | reverse complement strand
CGTCGTCCGTGGCGTCGTCGTCGTCCCCGGCGGAGTCGTCGTCGTCGCCGGAGGGGCATCCGACCGCGAGGAGCGAGAAGGACAGGAGCAAAATCAGCAGGTGCAGGTATTTCATGGGGTGAGGATAGCGGCGGGCCGGGCGCTTGAACCGGGACCTCCCTTGCCCGGCTGGAGCACCCAACAACGGCTGTTCAGGGGCCGTCAGTCCTCGAAGTCGTCCCAATCGTCGCCCACGTCGAACAGGGCTTCGAGCACCCGCTCGGGGGCGGAGGCGGGCACGTGGTCGAAGGCGCCGCGTCCCGCCAGGCGCTCCAGGACGTCGGCGCAGTTCCGGGGGCGACGGGCCGGGTTCTTGGACAGCATCAGCAGGATCGTGTCCGAGAGCTCCTGGGGTACCTCGGGGTTGATCTTGTTGGGCGCGGTGGGCGGCTCGGTGGCGATGCGCTGCAGGAGTTGCGGCACCGTGGCCCCGCGGAAGGGGCGGCGGCCGGTGAGGATCTCGTAGAGCACGACGCCCAGGGAGAACAGGTCCGACTCCGGCTGGCCCGCGGTGACGCCGCGCAGCTGCTCGGGGCTGACGTAGCTGGGCGTGCCCTGCACCGACCCCGTGGGCTCCCGGGAGACCCCCGGCAGCAGCGCCACCCCGAAGTCGATGAGCTTGAGCAGGCCCGTGGACTCGTCCACAAGCAGGTTGCCCGGCTTGATGTCCCGGTGGACCATGCCCGCGGCGTGAAAGGCCTCCAGCGCCCGCGCCCCGCCGGCCAGCAGGGACAGCGACTCGGGCCCCACCGGCAGCGTGCCCTGGTCCTCGATCCAGTCCTGCAGGCTGAGCCCGCGCACCGCGTCGAACGTCACGAAGGGCCGATGACCGTGAAAGCCCGCCGCGTGCGTGCCCACCACATTGGGGTGGGTGACGCGCCGCGCCACCTCGAACTCCCGGCGCAGGCTCTCCCCCGCGTCCGCCGTCGGCGCGCTGTCCGACAGCAGCTTCAGGGCGATCACCGCGTCCTGCAGGGCGGTGTCCTGGACCTCGTAGACGACCGCGTAGGCGCCGCGCCCCAGCGTGCCCAGGACCCGGTAGCGCTCCTCGATCACGGTGCCGGGCGGCAGCTCGTCGTTGAACACCGCCTCGGCCGGGCCCCCAAAGCGTGCGCGCGCCTCCGCCAGCAGCTCCCTCGCCACCGCGCGGCCCGTGGCCTGCTCCACCGCCTCCGCCAGGGGATCCACGGCCAGGCGGACCGGGGCGATGGTGCGCACGCCCAGCTCCACCAGCGCCGTGCCGGGCTCGCTGGCCGCGCCGCCGGGGATGCGCGCGATGACGCGGCGCGGCAGCTCCGGCGTGTAGTACGCCGCCACCTTGAGCAGCGCCAGGCCGTCCAGGCCGGTCTCCCAACAGTCCAGGTACAGCAGGTCCGGCGGCTCGCCCTGCAGCTTGAGCACGGCGCGGTCGCCGCCCAGCAGCATCTCCACCTCCAGGCCGAAGGCGCGCAGGATGCGGGCGACTGCCTCGCCTTCTTCGAACAGATCGGCCACCACCAGCGCGCGCAGGGCCGGGGGGGGCGGCTCGGGGGGCTCCGGCTTCCCGAAGAGCGCCGAGAACCAGCCCGGGCGACCGGGAGGGGAGGTGGGATCCGACATGCCGGCGGGCAGGCTACACCGAGCGTGCCCCTGGGATCATGGGCCTCCCCCGGTCCCCGACGGCGGGCCTTCCCCCTCGAATCGCGGCTGGACCCCTGCAGGCGCAGTCCTCCTCGCGTGCGCGGGCGCTAGAGTGCGCGCCGGAGGCACCGTGCGAACCATTCTCCTGCTCCTGCTCTCCCTGGGCGCCCTGTCGCTCCAGGCCTGCGACAAGGAAGGCTGCCTGTCGGGCGACGACGCGGACTGCGAGGTCCCGTCCCCCTGCCAGGCGCTGTCCTTCGACTGCGCCGACGGCACCGTGTCGATCCGCGTGATCGAGTCGGTGGGCGACGCCCCCGACGACCTGTTTGTCGAGGAGGAGGGGGATGTTCCGGACGGGATGAGCGCTGTGGCCTCGGCCGGCGACTTCCTTCTGAAGAACGACCAGATCGTCGTGGTGATCGACGCCATCGACCACCCCCACTACCTCTCGCCCACGGGCGGCACCATCGTCGACATGGAGCGCAAGGATCGGGCCGACGACGCCATGCGCCACGTCATCCAGGCCATCGGCCTCACGCCGACGGAGCAGCCCGTCTACACGTCGTCGAAGATCATCGAGGGCGAAGGCTTCGTCGCCGTGCAGTTCAACGGGCACATGCGCGACCGCGAGGACCTGCCGGTCTTCACCCGCTACGAGCTGCGCGCCTGCGAGCCCGGCATCCGCGTGCGCACCGAGGCCGTGCACATGGGCCCGGATCCGCAGTCCTGGTTCCTGTCCGACGCCTACAACTGGGGCGGCAAGCAGACGCTCCCCTTCACGCCAGCCCAGGGCAAGGGGTTCGAGCACGACTCCTTCGGGCTGAGCACCATCAAGGACGCCTTCGAGGAGGTGGCCTTCCAGGTGGGCGCGGCGCACACGGAGCCCGGCGCCTCCTACGCGACGGTCTCCTGCAGCAGCAAGACGCTGCACGGCTTCCAGAGCTCGGTGATCTCCGCGGTCGGCAACGAGCCGCGGGTGGTGATGCCCCGGGACTACGAGGTCTTCGAGCGGTTCATCGGCGTGGCCGAGGGCCCCTCGGTGGGGCCGGCGGCGGACCTGGCGCTGGAGCTCCGGCAGCAGCTGTTCGGGGAGGGCAACCTGGAGATCAGCGGGCGGGTCTTCGCCGACGGGGACCCCGCGGGGCTCATGGGCACCGGCCTCCGCGCCACCGTGATGATCAGCGAGGGCACCGCCGCCACGCCCGTGGCCGAGCGCACGCCGTGGAGCCAGGTCCGTCCCGCTGCCGACGGGACCTTCGCCGCGCGGGTGCCCACCAACCGCTCCTACGTGCTCACGGTGCAGGCCTACGGGCGCACGGTGGCGGAGGTCGACGTCGACGCGGGGGCCAGCTCGGTCGCGGTGGGGGACATCGACCTCCCCGCGGTGGGGCAGCTGGACATCGGGGCCACCATCGACGGCGTGGACGACACCGTGCAGGTCTTCCTTGTGCCCGCCGACGACGCCACGGAGGAGGCGGTGAGCGCGGCGATGTTCGGCCAGTTCATGACCTGCGCGCCCCTATTGGGCCCGCCCCACGGCGGCGCGCCCGCCTGCAACCGGGTGCTGGTCGATCGGCG
>CALCXL010000672.1 GCA_937907595.1 uncultured Pseudomonadota bacterium | reverse complement strand
CCTCGACGTCGCCCTCGTCCTCGTCCTCGCCCTCGCCCTCGCCCTCGCCCTCGACGTCGCCCCCCCGCGCCGTCGCCGGCACCAGCAGGAGCGCCAGCCCCAGCGCCGCCACCGCGGGACGCCCGAACCAGCCCCTCAGCGGCCCCAGGAGCGCCCCCAGCAGGTCGTCCGGGGCGTGGTTGAGCTCCGATGCGTCCAGCCCGCAGGGCCCGTCGGGCGCCTCCCCCGCGTGCTCCAGCGAGCCCGCCCAGCGGTCCCAGATCGCCAGCCACGCGCCGTAGTTGCGCTGGCAGCGTCGACCGTGGTGGAGCTGGTGCTGGGCGGGGGAGATCAGCCAGCGCTCCATCCACCGCGGGTAGCGCAGCCACACGTGGCTGTGCCGCAGGTTGCCGCCCAGCAGGTTGAGGCCAAAGCCCACCGCGTTGACGCCCAGCAGCGTCAGGGGCTGCGCCGCGCACCGGAAGCCCCAGGCGAAGAGCCCGGTGACCAGCCCCGTCACCAGGGCGCCGCGGGCCAGGTAGAGCACGGTCTCCAGGGGGTGCGTGCGGTAGTAGGTCAGGGGCGTCAGGACCTGGGCGCTGTGGTGCACCTGATGCAGCGACCAGAGCGCCGGCACCGCGTGCAGCAGGCGATGCAGCAGGTAGCGGCTGGCATCCCAGGCCACGAAGAGGACCAGGGTGTAGGCGCCGGTGACGGCCCAGGGCGGCGCGGCGATGGACGGCACCCCGAACACCGCGTCCAGCCCCTGCACCACGGCGACCACCAGGGCCAGAGCGGGGATCGCAGCCGGCAGCAGGCCCGCGATTCGGGCCAGGAGCTTCACCGCCATCAGCTGGAGGTCCAGAACGGAGCTCGGGTGCAGCCAGGTGGCCGGCGAGAACAGCGAGCGCAGGGCCGATCGCCCCAGGAAAGCCGCGAGGAGCGCGCCGCCCAGCAGGAAGGGCCCGAAGACCCGCTGCGCCGGATCCCCCAGGGGACCCAGCCAGGGCAGCAGCTCAGTCATTGTCCCCGGCGGCCTCGCTGGGGATGCGCAGGGTCAGGAAGAGCGCGAAGTCGCCCTTGAGCAGGTCGGTCAGGTCCTTGATGGCGTCGTGCAGGGCCAGGACGGACTCGGGGTCGTCGGCCAGGGCCTCGTTCAACCCGGGCTGCACGGCTTCGGCCGCCGCTTCGGCCGCGTCCAGGGCCTGCTCGATGCCCTCCACCAGGTCGCCCTGATCGATGGCCCGCAGCAGGTCGTCGAAGCCGTCCGCCCCGTCGTCCCCGCCGTGGAACAGCAGACGAAAGCCCCGCAGGTTGGCGGCGATGGCCTGCGCCCCGAAGTTGGCCCAGCGGTGCTCCAGGTCGTCGGGGCAGGTCGCGTCCAGGCAATCGCGCAGGCCCAGGGGGCGGGCCAGCTTGCGGTCCTTGGCCATCAGCTCCAGGTAGAAGAGCCCCCCGAAGAGGTCGTCCAGGGCGTCCTGGTCGTCGTCGTAGACCGCGCTCCCCTGCCCTGCGGCGCCCAGCTCGGCCCCGAAGTCGCCGCCCCCGGGCGACCAGGCCTCCAGCAGCGCAGCGGAGCGGGCGACCAGGTCCTGCACCAGCACGTCGGCGTAGTCGGCGCGACGTCGGTCGATCTCGTCGGGGTCCAAGGCCTGCCAGTCCCCTCCGTTGATGGCGGCCAGAGCGTCGCAATCGTTGCCGTCGTCGTCCCGGAACAGCAGGTACTCCACGGCGTCCAGGCCCAGGGCGTGGGGGAGCTGCGCGGCCACGAAGCCGGGCTCCCCGTACTCCAGGGCCACAACCTCCTGGTCCACTCGGCAGGCCAGGGACGAGGGCCAGGAGTAGATGCCATCGCGCAGGTCCTGCCCGCCGTGCACGCTCAAGGACGATCCGGTGGGGCCGAACTGCAGGACCTCGACCACCTGCCAGGCCTCCATCGCCGATCCCCAGGCAGCTTGGGCCTGGGATCGCGCCCCGGCGGCGTCCCCGGCGGTGGCG
The DNA here is from genome assembly GCA_937907595.1 of uncultured Pseudomonadota bacterium. Taxonomy (GTDB): domain Bacteria; phylum Myxococcota_A; class UBA796; order UBA9615; family UBA9615; genus CALCXL01. The sequence goes on along the minus strand of CALCXL010000672.1, from coordinate 3,681 downwards.
ATCGCGTCCTGCCAGCCTTCGATCGTGGTCTTCAGCCCCTGGAGCTGCCCGTCGACGGCCTCCAGGGAGGGCAGGACGACGTTGGGTCCCACCGACGCCAGGAGCGCGGCGCGGGCGGGGCCGCCGGGCACAGGGCCGTCGGGGGAGCTGTCGCCAGCGCAGCCACGCAGGGCGGCCAGGGCGGCGAAGCCGGCGACGATCGCCCAGGAGCGGCGGGAGTTACCAGCCACCGTGGCCGTCCACGTCGCCGAGGTTGGCGGCGTCGAAGCCGTAGGCGGCCCCGAGCAGAGCGCGCGCGCTCAAGAGCGCCTCGGCGTAGGCGGTGACGGCGGCGGGGTCGGCATCGGACAGCACGGGCGCCTGGCCCAGGAGGTCGTGGAAGGCGGCGAAGTCGTCGTGCAGGGGCGATCGGGGGTTGAACTGCAGGCCCAGGGTGAAGCCCTTGAGCTCCGACCAGTGCTTTGCGTGGTCGGCGAAGGCGTAGTCCGCGCCTCCGAAGGCGGCCATGTCGACCAGGACCTCGTTGATGTAGTGCACGGCGGTGGCGGCGAGGGCGGCCTCCCACGCGGCGACGGCGGCGTCCCGGTGGGCGGCCAGGGCGGCGAGCTGGTCGGCGGTGAGGGGGCCGTCGACGGAGTTGATGAGCGCCCGGCCCTCCAGGAAGGCGCGCCAGGCCTGCCCGGTGAAGTCGGTGGCCGCCACGGCGCCGCGGTCCCGCTTGCCGGCGTTGACGGCGTGGCCGAAGAGGCGCTCGGAGCGCAGGTCGATGGCGCCGTCGCCGTCGCTGTCGTGCATTCCCTGCCAGTCGGCGCGGCCGCCGGCGGACGCGGTCTCGTCGTCGCTGTAGTCCCCGAAGTCCCGCGGGGCGCCGAAGTAGCCGAAGGCCTCGTCCCAGGCGTGCTCCAGGGCGGTGAAGTTCTCCCCCTCCTCGGCGGCGCTGTGGTCCGACAGCAGGCCCTTGCCCGGCTCGTCGTCGTCCAGGTAGTCGTCGGCGCCCTGGCTGAACGCGACGGCCACGCCCAGGAACTTCGCCAGCAGCTGCTCCAGGTCCAGCCCCTCGGGGCTGAGGGCGGCGCGGGGGATGGCGGCGCCGGTGGGATCGGCGGGCGTGGCGCCGTTGGCGCGGGCGATGCACAGGGCCTCCACCTGGGCGAACCAGAGCAACACCAGGTCGTCGGGGCGGGCGACGTCGGCGTGCTCCCAGCCGATCAGGCCGTCGGCGTAGGCCAGAGAGTGGCCGACCGGATCGTTCCCGGCCAGCTTGCCGCGCAGGTCCTTGCCCTGGCCGATGTCGTCCCAGGTGGCCTGCAGGGCCGCGGGGTCCGTGGGCACGCCGTGCTCGCGATCGCCCGCGGACGCGCTGTCGAAGGCGTACCAGGCCGTGAGTTCAGCCACCACGTCGCCCGGCGACGGCACCCAGCCACCGTCGACGCGCTCGGTGAGATCGGCGACGTGGGACGAGAAGGCCACCAGCAGCGCCTGCCGCATGGTCTGCCCCGAGTAGGACACGGACGATGCGCCGTCGTAGCGGCTGGCGAAGGCGTAGGTGGAAGGCACCGCGTCGTCGTCGTCGTCGAGGCCAGCGGAGTCGTCGTCGTCGCCGAGGGGGCTGCAGCCCAGCGGGAACAGCAGCAGCAGGGCGAGGAGGAGGGCGCGGGGTCGGGCGAGCATGGAGGCCTCGAGCAGCGTCAGGGTCGACGCTGAGAATGATTGATATTGAGAATCGTTCTCAATCTCAAGGCGAATCTACAGAGGGGGTTCGGGGGTGTCAATGGGGATGGGGGGGTGGACCTTGTACGGAATTCAGAGCCCGCCTTGGCAGACAATGTCTGACGAATGGCGAAGTCCTCAACAAGTGCAGGCACCTGCCGAATCACCGTCCGCCTACCCCCCGAGTTGATCGAGCAGATCGACGAGACGGTGCTGTGGATGAAGAAGACACCGGGCATCCGGCAGATGGGCGTGAAGCGGTCGCACGCGCTGCGATACCTGCTGGAGCGGGGCGTGCTGTCGCTCGCTGACCACCGCGCAGGGAAGGAGCGGAAGGCGGGGGCCGCCCATGTGGCGCGTGAGGTCCGCGAGGAAGAGAACCGGCGTGCGAGGGAGCGAGCCGAGATCGAACGAACGCGGATCCAGGCGGAGCTAGCGAGGGCCGAAGCGCAGCTCCGCGGCCACACGGCGGCGCTCTCCAGCACGCGCCCGCACGATCGGGCTCCCGGGGCAATGGCCGAGGGCGAAGACCCCAGCACCACGGGCGCCGCAACCGTTCAGCGCAGTTACCGCGAGATCGGGGAACGAGGTACAATCGGAGCCCCCTGCGCGAGGGCGAGCCAATGTCGGACGGTCCTGGCTATCGCGGACTTCCATCATGCCCGGGACTTCCATGGCCACCCTAGGGGGCAGTCTGAATGGGTCACCGCGTCAACGGAGGCGGTGTCTACTGGCCCACACACACCGGCTTACCCTGTCCCTGCTGCTCCTCGCGACGACCGCATCCTGCGAGCCGACAGCGGACCGGCTTACCGGCCCGATCGAGGACGCGCCCGTCTGTCGTGAAGGCTGCCCGACAATCCTTGACCTGAAGGCAGAACTCTGTGACCAACCGAAGCGTGAGGTAGATCTCCAGCGCTGCGAGGGGTTCATTGCGATTCGAACAGGCAGTTCGGCGTACTGGTTCGACAACGAGGGCGCCCTCATCGGCTGGTATTTTGGAACTGGCTCCGATCTCGGCGACGGCGACTTTGTGTCGGCAGACTACGGAGACACCTTTCTGGAGTGTGCAGTACCTCAGCCCGCGGGCTGGTTCTGTGGCGAGGACTGGTCGCCATTCTAGTTCGTCACGCGTTTGTGGGTTCGACAAGTCCGCCTCAAGAGCGCCAGTTCCATCCAGCACCGGCACGGGGGCGGAGAAGATGGGCCCTGCCGTGGAAATGCGTGGTTCGTCACCACCGTGGGGCTATTCGGGGCAGTGGAGGGATCCCTGATGCACGCGTCCTGCTGTAGTTTCGTGCTGATCGGAAACAAAAAGGGCGATGGCTATGCCGGAACGTGCGGTTGATCTGCTGTTGGCTGCGCTGCTGAGTGTTGCCCGCACCGGACACGCGGGCATCGCTCTTGCTGCGGAGGCGGCGCGCCCCGCTTGCCCCTTTGTACTGGCCGCGCTCCTGGTTTCCTGTACCCCCTGTTCGCATCCGCCGATTGAGGAGGTACCTCGCTGCGAGAACGGCTGCCCCAGTCGAGATGACCTACTGGACTCGTACTGCGGTTGGTCGTCTGTGTGGACCTACGAGTGTGAGGACGGCACGCAGATATTGCAGTTCAGGGAAGGAAGCTACGGGTTTGACGAAGCAGGTAGCCTGACCTACAGCGGAACCTGCTGGATTGACGATGGCGGCACAGGAGGGCCAGAAGGCTGTGCAATCTATGGCTGCGAACCGACTTGCGACGCCCCGAGTCCCACGGTTGATGCGTGTGGCGAGTGAGGTGAGAACCGACGACCCCCCGCCCCCTTCGCAGGGGCTGGACCGAAATCGACAAGGGCCGGCTAAACCATGGGGTAGACGCCCCCAGGGCCCAGCTAGCGAGCGAGCGCACGAGTTGCCCACGAAGTAGGCGATGTCCCACATTTCGCCCCTGAAGAATTCTGTACAAGGTCCAGGGCTTGGGGCTGGACCTTGTACG
>CALCXL010000671.1 GCA_937907595.1 uncultured Pseudomonadota bacterium | reverse complement strand
GGAGATCGAGCCCGCATGCCTGGAATGAGCGCCCCATGAGCCGCGATCCGATCCAGTTCGTGCTCATCGAGGGCGGCGAGGACCTGCGCCCGTACCGGTTCGACACGGACACGGTCCAGATCGGCTGCGACGCGTCCCGCGGGGACAACCTCCTCATCGAGCTCCCCGCGGGCAAGCGCCACGTGCGCGCCCGCGTGATCCGCAGCGACGACTACGTGGAGATCGAGGTCGTCGGCGGACCCGTCTGGCTGATGGGCTCGCGCATGAACGAGGGCGACGTCGCCGAGCTCAACGTGGGCGACATCCTCATCTTCGGCACCCGCAAGGAAGGCGGGAGCAAGCTGCGCTTCGAGTTCTGCAAGGAGGCCGAGATCGTCATGGACGACGTGGCCGACTGGTCCGTCGCGGCCGCCCCCAAGAAGAAGCGGGGCCAGGACGCCGAAGACGACATGCACTTCGAGGACGACGCGGACCCGACCGACGGGATGAACCCGTACCAGAAGGCCCGGTTCCACTGGCGCATCCAATACAAGAAGTTCACGGCGTGGCGGAAGAAGGCGGCGCGGGTCAAGTACTGGATCTCGCTGGTCCAGGTCCTCTTCATGAAGGGCAAGTCGTTGATGCTCATGGCGGTGGGATTCTCCGCCCTGGGCATCGGCTGGTACAACGAGGTGCAGTCGCGCCTGAAGGCCCAGGAGGAGGCCAAGATCGCCGAGGAGCGGGACCAGCAGGCGGGCCTGTACAGCGCTGCCGCGGGCAGGGAGGCCGAGTCGCTGAAGGCGAAGTCCGAGGAGTGCTGCCCCGTCGGCGAAGGCGGCGGGCAGGGCGTCGTGGCCGCCTCGGAGGCGGTGCTCGGAGCCTTCGACGACGAGAGCCTGCAGCCCGAGAAGTCCTACCCCATGCCCGACGGCCAGACGCGCAGCCTGGCCGTGCTCCTGGCGCCGCACCTGGCCTCCAGTCGGGGCGCGCGGGTCATGATCGACACCACGCTGGACCGCGTCTGCTCGCCGAACAAGGAGCGGAAGAAGATGCAGAAGGTGCAGGCCGAGCTGCGCCGCTACGGCATCCACGAGGCCTACAGCTTCATCCCCTTCGTGGAGTCGCTGTGGTGCGAGCTGGCCGTCTCCTTCACCGGCCCCCGCGGCATGATGCAGTTCACCCGGGCCACCGCCGAAGAGGCCTTCCGCCAGATCGACGCCAGCCAATCGGACATCCCCGACTACAACTGGGACGAGCACAACCGGTGGCTCAACAACAAGAGCGCCAAGTTCGGGGGCTACTACCAGATGCTGGCCCAGTGCCCGGCCACGCTGACCGTCGCCTACCGCCAGCACTTCTACAACGGCGAGACGAACCCCGAGTACCCCCACCGCCTGGACCCCCGCGACCCCCGCACCGACTGGGAGGCGGCGACGGAGGCCGCGTTCGGCTGGCTTCAGAAGCTGGACCAGTTCTACGCGGCGAAGGGCTTCGGTGAGACCGACCGCGTGATGCTGGCCATGACGGCGTACAACCAGGGCCAGCGGGAGGTCCAGGAGTGGATCGACCTGGCCGTGGCGATCTACAAGCCCGACACCCAGGGCCACCTCACCTTCGCGCAGGTCTACGCGGGCGGCCTGCAACGGAGGGAGCAGGTCAAGGGCGCGGAGAAGAAGCGGCAGGTCAAGGAGGGCATGGGTTACGCCCCGAAGATCATGGGCCGCTACCTCTACACGAAGGAC